>JAEZMI010000264.1 GCA_023414975.1 Pseudomonadota bacterium
GGCCAGTGCGGCGTCTCGCCGGCCGCGACATGCTGGCCCGGCATGTGCCAGCGGGAGACCTCGCGCGGCCGGACAGGATCGGCGAGGTCGTAGATGACGAGGATGTTGCCGACATAGCCCGCCATCTCGGTCGAGATGTAAGCGTAGCGCTCGTCCATGTCGAAGCGATGCACGCCGATACCGCCGGTGCGCACATAGGCGAGTTCGCGCGGATGGGCAGGATCGGCGATGTCCCAGACCCGGAAGCCGCCGGCATCATAGCCGCGCGCCAGCCCGGCCCGCAGGTCCGGCAGGTCGTCTCGCGCCACGCCCAGTGCCGCCGCCACCTCGTCCTCGGAAGCGGGGCGCCCGTGCCGGGCAGCCAGCTCCGCCGCGACGGCCTCCAGCCGCTCGCCCTTGCGGTAGAAATGCCGGCGGTGCCGCTCGACATTGGTGATCATCAGATCGCCCGCCACCTTCACCTTGTGGGTGTGGGAGAACGGGTCCGGCGGGGCGATCCGCGCGGCGATGCGCGGATCGGCGGGGTTGCGGATATCGAGGATCGTCGTGCCGTCCGGCGGCGACATGTGGCCGATGAAGGCATAACCGTCCTTGATCGTCACCTCGCCCCCGCCCGGCAGGTCGAGCCGGGCGAGCGGGCGGATGTTGGCGCTGGCGATGGCGCCCTGCGTCGCGAGTGCGTTCATCCCTCCCTCACGCGGCGGCGGTGCCGGCGGCACGATTGCGGCGCCACTGCACGATCGAGGGAATGGCGAGGGAAACGGCCAGCGCCGCCCAGAGGATGTTGCCGACCGGCGAGGACACGAACACCCACGGGTCGTTGCCGCTGATGCGCAGCGCACGCATCACATTCGCCTCGAGCATCGGCCCGAGGATCACGCCGATGAGCAGCGCGACGACGTTGAATCCGGTCTTGCGGCAGACATAGCCGATCGCGCCGAACAGCAGCGTCAGCCAGAGGTCGAACATGTAGGCGCGCGGGGCGAAGGCGCCGACCAGGGTGAAGGCGATGATGATGGGCGCCAGAACCGGGGTCGGGATCATCACCAGCTTCGACACCCAGCGCGTCAGCGGCAGGGTGGTGAAGAGCATGACCGCGTACGCCACCAGCATGGTGATGAACACGCCATAACCGAGGCCGGGATTCTGGATGAACAGGCGCGGGCCCAGCTGCACGCCGTGATAGGTCATCACGATCAGCATCACCGCCGCCGTCGTGCCGCCGGGCACGCCGATCACGAGCAGCGGGATCAGGTCGCCCGAGGCGCAGCCATTATTGGCGGACTCCGGCGCGATGACACCTTCGGGAATGCCCGTGCCGTATTTCTCCGGCGTCTTGGAATAGAGCCGCGACTGCTGGTAGGCGACGAAGGCGGCAATGGAGGCGCCGGCCCCCGGCACGATGCCGATGATGAGGCCGATAATGCCGGTCCAGATCATGTGCCAGGTGCGCTGGAACGACATCACCACGCCGTCCCACGTCTCCTTCCAGCCGGACTGCTTCATCATCTGCATGCCGGTTTCGCTGAGGACGGAGCTCTGCTCCATCATGATCAGCGCTTCCGAGATGGCGAAGACGCCGATCAGCACGGCGATCAGCGGCACCCCGTCATAGAGCTCGATGAAGCCGAAGGTGCCGCGCGGCGTGGAATAGATGTGGTCCGCGCCGATGGCGCCGATCAGCAGCCCGAGGAAGCCGGCGATCAGGCCCTTGAGCATGTTGTCGGAGGCGACCGAGGCGATCAGCGTGATGCCGAACAGCAGGATCACCACCATCTCCACGCTGTGCATGTAGAAGGCGAGACGGGCGATATAGGGCAGCAGGAAGATCGACATCAGCGCCGTCACCATGCCGCCCACCGTCGAGGCGACGAAGGAGAGCACCAGCGCCTGCTGGCCCAGCCCCTTCTTCGCCATGGGATAGCCGTCGAGGCACGTCGCCGCCGAACCGCCGTTTCCGGGAATGTTGAGCAGGATGGAGGTGATGCCGCCGCCCATATGCGAGGCGACGAAAAGCGAGACCATGAAGATCATGGCGACGTCGACATCCACCGCGAGGGTGAACGGCAGCAGCATGATGATCGTGTTGGCCGAACCGAAGCCCGGCATGGCGCCGATGATGATGCCGATGGTCGTGGCGATGACGATGAGCCAGAGATAGCTGAAATTCAGCAGAAACTGGTCGGAAAGCAGGCTGAAGCTGAGGTTCATGACAGGCCTCTCGCGCGGCTCACAGGCCGATAAGCGCCGCGACGAGGCGCTCGAACGGGCCGGTCGGGAAGGCGGTACGCAGGATCAGGATGAACAGGACATAGCCGCCGAGCGCCAGTGCGCCCGCGGTGATGGCCGCATTGCGCGGGCTCATGCGCTGGAGCCACAGGAAGGCGAAGAACAGGAACAGGAAGGTGGAGATGGTGAAGCCGGCCCAGGGGATGATCGCCACCGAGGCCACCGTAAGGCCGAACAGCGCGCCGCGGATCATGGCGAGCTGGTGCGACTCCCAGAGGCTGCGCCACTCGACATAATGCGTGCCCCGCATCAGGCCGATGGCCGTGCGCAGCGCGAAGATGCCGATCAGCAGGAACAGGACGACCGCGCAGAACACGCCGGAGACCTTGGCCTCCCAGTCCAGATCCTTGATGGAATAGAGATAATAGGTGGCGAAGGCGGCGCCGAGGCCGGGGATGATCCAGTCGGCGCCGGTCGCGACCTTGCCGTCACGGTTGTCGTTCATGGCGATGTCCTGCGCTGTGAAGCGGGAAAGCCCGGTCTCGCCGGGCAGGACGCCGCCTCAAGGCGGCTGCGCACCCCATGGATCACGCCGGAAAACGCTTCCGCCGAGTGGGTCCTGAGGGCATGGGGCCGATCGGATCGTCGCGATCCGATCGGCGCGCGCTCAACCCTTGGAGGCGGTGAGCAGCGGACGGAAACGCTCGGCCAGCTCGACGAATTCCTTCGCCGAGGCCTGGCAGGACGCGGCATCGCCGTACTGGATGAACTCCCAGGGCGTCCCCGCCTTCTCGGCCACCGCCTTGTAGTCGGGATCGGCGAAGACCTGCTTGAAGGTGTCCGAGAGCTTCTTCACCCGGTCGGGATAGGTCTCAAGCGCCTTGGTGTGGATGGCGATGGCGCGCTGGCCGGACATCTGCGGAATCTTCGTGCCCAGCGCCTGATTGACCGGTGGCGCGTTGTTGGTCAGCTCCGGCGCCCGATTGGTGTCGTTGAACACCGTCAGGAAGCGCGCCTGATCGCCCAGACCGAGCGAGGAGGAGAGGAAGGTCGCGCAGCCATCCACTTCGCCGGTGATCGCCGCCGAGCGGGCGGGCCCACCGCCGCCATAGGGAATCATCCGCACCTTCATGCCGGTCGCTTCCGCCAGCGCCAGCGCGCCGATGGTGGAGGGGTGCGGCAGACGGCTCGTGGACAGCGTGATCTCGCGCTTCTTGCCCTCCTCGACCATGTCGGCAATGGTCTTGAACTTGCTGCTGCCCGCGACCCAGATCACTGAATCATCGACATCCATGCTGCCGATATAGGTAAAATCCTCCGGATATTTGTACTTAACCTTTTGGGTTGCGTACATGATCATTTCCGGCCCGATATTGCCGAACAGGATGTTGTAGGCATCCGGCTCGCGCTTGGCGACGAACACCTCGTAGCCGACCTGCCCGGAGGCGCCCGGAAAGTAGGAATACTCGAAATTGGCGCCGAGATACTTGCTCCAGATGCGGTTGAAGGCGCGCGCCGCCTGGTCGACACCGCCGCCCTCGCCGGTCGGGATCAACACCTGCATCGTCTTCGAGGGAAAGCCGTCGGCGGCGAAAGCGCGACCGAGGCCGAGGCTGGAACCGAGGCTGGGGGCGAGCGCGGCCACCGCGCCGGCGCCGAGGAGAATCTGACGGCGATTGAAGATTATGGACATTGGCTTCCTCCCAAGGCGCTTTGCGCGCCGTAATTTTATGAGGCCGTTCGGCCACGGCGGTATTATCCGCACCTATTTTGTTTTGGTTATATATTGGTTGGATCAGGAGTCAACAAAAGGCGCCATGTTCGGCCCATATTTTGGGCAAATTCGCTCCGAGCGGAGGTTCGAGCCTAAACCAATTTTCATTTGGTTTCGCCATCCATGACTGGGAGGCCCGGCTGCCGCTCCACCGCGCCCGCAAGGTGGCCGCTCCCGGTTCGGGTCAAGATGCTATGCTGGCGCCGGCATAGGCGGAGCGCCGACGGCGGGAGAGACGGAGCGGGAACCGGTGACGAACAGAGACGAGAGCGCCCTTGCCGCGTCGGCGCCGTTTCCGCTGGTCAACTCGCCGGCGAAGGGAAAATGGGTCGCGGTCGCCGTCCTGCTGTCGCTGCTGATCCTGGTGAGCTTTGCCCTCACCATGCCCTTTGCGCGCGTCTCCACCCTGCACACGGAACTGCTGCTGCCCGCCTATGCCGCCGCAATCCTGCTGCTCGAACTCATCACCGCCGCCCTGCTGTTCTCGCTCTACAGCCTGCGCCGGGCGCCCGCTCTCCTGTGGCTCGCCTTGGGCTATCTGTTCTCGGCGGCGCTGGTGCCGGCGTGGGCGCTGTCCTTTCCCGGCGTCTTCACCGATTTCGGCATCGACATGGGCCTGCAGACGACCGCCGCGATCGCCGCGCTGCGGCGGCTCGGCTTCCCGCTCTTCGTTCTGGCCTATGCGCTGGGGCCGCGCACCGGCGCCAGCCGCGCGCCGGCCGGCCGGCTGATCTTCGTCGGCGTCTGCGCCGTCCTCGGCGGTGCGGCGATGATGGTCACCCTCATCTGGTGGAACGGGCCGGCGCTGCCGCTCTTCATGCGCGACAGCCGCAACGTCGCGGGGCTCTGGCAGTTCGTGCCGATCGCGGCCATGGGCCTCTATCTCGTCATCATCGCGGCCCTGCTGACCCGCCGCCAGAGCCAGCTCGACATCTGGGTGGCGCTCGCCGTCTTCGCGCTGGCGGTGGAACTGTCGCTGATTTCCTTCATCGGCGGCGGCATGCGCCTCAGCATCGGCTGGTGGGCGGGCCGGCTCTACGGGCTGCTCGCGGCCTCCATCGTGCTGCTGGTGCTGCTGGTGGAGAGCACGCAGGTTTATGGCCGGCTCGCCCGCGCCATGGCCGCCGAGCGGCGCGTGCGGCGCAACCGGCTCACCGCGATGGAAGCCCTGTCCGCCTCCATCGCCCATGAGATCAACCAGCCGCTGACCAGCATGATTACCAACGCCAATGCGGGCCTGCGCTGGCTCGTGAAGAGCGAGCCGCGGCTCGACCGCGCGGAGGCCGCTTTGCGCCACATCGTCGAGGACGGCCACCGGGCCAGCGCCATCGTCACCGGCATACGCTCGATGTTTGCGAAGGGGCTGCAGCAGCGCACCGAACTCGACCTCAACCAGCTCGTGGCGGCCACGGTCGAGAGCATCCGCGCCGAATTCACGCATGAATTCATCGAACTGCAGGTCGATCTCGGGCCGGCCCTCCCGCCGGTCATCGGCAACGCCGTGCAGCTTGGGCAGGTGCTGCGCAACCTCATCGAGAACGCCATGGACGCCCTGCGCGGCGGGGGCACCTGGCCGCGCCAGATCGTGGTGCGCACCTGCCACCGCGATCCCGATGAGGTTCTGGTCAGCGTCATCGACAACGGCCCCGGCATCGCGCCCGACGTGGCGGACACGCTGTTCGAGCCGTTCGTTTCCACCAAGCCGGGCGGCATGGGCATGGGGTTGATGTTCTGCCGGGCGGTGATCGAAGCCCATGGCGGACGGCTGTGGGCGGAGCCCGTCAAGGCGGCCGACGCGGCCGGCAGCCGCGGTGCGGTCTTTTATTTCTCGCTGCCTTCCTCCATCCTTCCCGCACACGAAGACGCAGAGGAACTCGGGACATGACCCGCGCGACGGTCTATGTCGTGGACGATGATCGCTACGTGCTCGCCTCCCTCGAAAGCCTGCTGGCCTCGGAAGGCTATGATGTGGCGACGTTCCAGTCCCCGCAGGCCTTTCTGGACGCCGAAAAGCCCGAGCGGCCGAGCTGTCTGGTGCTCGATGTGCGGCTGCGCGGCGCGAGCGGGCTGGAGTTCCAGCGCGAGCTGCGCCGCCGCCAGATCACCACGCCGGTCATCTTCATCACCGGCCATGGCGACGTGCCGATGTCGGTCGCCGCGATGAAGGCCGGCGCCATCGAGTTCCTGATGAAGCCGTTCCGCGACCAGGACCTGCTGGACGCGGTGCACCAGGGCATCGAGATCGACCGCGCCCGCCGCGACAAGGACGCCACGATGGCCGATCTGCGCCAGCGCTACAGCGCCATGACGCCCCGCGAGAGGGAAATCCTCCCGCTGGTGGCGAGCGGGCAGATGAACAAGCAGATCGCCTTCGGGCTCAATCTCAGCGAGGTCACGGTGAAGGTCCACCGGGCCCAGATCATGCAGAAGCTGAAAGCCCGCTCACTCATCGAGCTGGTCCGCATCGCCGACCGGCTCGCCGAGGATCGCGGGCGGGACGGCACGCCGGGTACCGCCAAGGCGTAGGCCGGCACCCCCGCCGTATAGTTGCCCGACGGCACGGCCGGCATGATGCTGCCGTGATGGCGGCTCCGGCCGCGCCGGGAGCGGCAACGCGGCATGGACGAGACGAGGCCAGCGAGGGGCGACCGGCGCAAACTCGTCGCCATCATCGACACCAGCGAGGGCCACCGCGCCGCGGCCGCCGACCTGCTGGACGCGCTCGGTTTCGCGACCTGCACCTTCGCCAGCGCCGTCGACCTCCTCGCCTGCCCGTGGCTCGGCGAGATCCGCGCCATACTGAGCGAGACGCGCCTGCCCGGCCTCTCCGGCCTCGCGCTCGTCAGCGCCTTGCGCGCCCGCGGGCTCGCCACACCGGTCATCATCATGGCCGCCCACCCGGACAGCCCGATCGAACGCCGCGCGGTGCAACTCGGCGCCTTCGGCTATCTCGCAAAGCCCGTCGATCCCGAGCGCCTGCTCGCCCTGCTGGCGCAGGCGCTGACCTGACCGGGGCAGACGCCCTATCCCCAGGCCCTAGCCGCCCCCCTCCCCCGGATAATTGTTGCGACCGCTGGCCCGCTCCTACGGTTGCCCAAGACAACGGCACCCCAGGACCGAGGACGAGACCCATGCCCACCGCCACGCCGACTCCCGGCAAAGCCCTGATCGACGCGACGAACCATGTGCTGGTCATGATCGACTTCCAGTCGCAGATGTCGTTCGCCACCAAGTCCATCGACGCCGTCACCCTGCGCAACAACGCCGCGCTGATTTCCCACGCCGCCGCCGGCTTCAAGGTGCCGACCATCCTCACCACGGTGGCGGAGAAGAGCTTCTCCGGCCCGATGTTCGGTGAAATCACCGAAGCGTTTCCGGGTCAGAAGCTGCTCGACCGCACCTCGATGAACACCTGGGAGGACGCTGCCGTCATCGACGAGGTGAACCGCATCGGCAAGGACCGCATCGTGCTCGCCGGCCTGTGGACCAGCGTGTGCATCGTCGGCCCGGCGCTCTCGGCCCTGCATCAGGGCTTCGAGGTGTATGTGATCGCCGACGCCTGCGGCGACGTTTCCGACGAGGCGCATGAGCGGGCCATGGAGCGGATGATCCATGCCGGCGTGCGGCCGATGACGTCGCTGCAATATCTGCTGGAACTCCAGCGCGACTGGGCCCGCACCGAAACCTACGAGATGACCACCGGCATCGCCAAGAAATACGGCGGCGCCTACGGCCTCGGCATCATCTACGCCAAGACCATGTTCGGCGCCTCGGAAGGCCACTGATCCCCTCGACGCCTGAACTCTCTCCTCCCGCCACGTGCCGGCGCCTGCGCGCGCCGGCCCTTCCTCCCCGCAGCAAGGATTACGCGATGCCCGCCTCCCCCACCGTCGTTCTCGTGCATGGCGCCTGGGCCGACGGCTCGAGCTGGCGCGCGGTGATCGCCCTGCTGCAGCAGCAGGGCATCCCCGTCGTCGCGGTGCAGAACCCCACCTCCTCGCTCGCCGACGATGTGGCCGCCACCCGCCTGGCGCTGGCGAGCATCGACGGGCCCGTCGTGCTTGCCGGCCACAGCTGGGGCGGCACGGTCATCACCGAGGCAGGCAACGATCCGAAGGTGAAGGCGCTCGTCTATGTCGCCGCCTTCGCGCCGGAGGTCGGCCAGTCCACCGGCGATCAGGTCGGCGCCCATGCCGCGCCTCCCGGCCTGTCGGGCGTGCATGACGACGGCACCGGGCACCTCAAGATGAGCGTGGAGAGCTGGATTTCCAATGTGGCGCAGGACCTGCCAGAGGCCGAAGCGCGCATCCTCGCCGCGCTCCAGCCGCCGCTCGGCCTCGCGACCTTCAGCGACAAGGTGAGCCAGGCTGCCTGGGCCGACCGGCCGTGCTGGTACATCGTCTCCAGCGAGGATCGTGCCGTCAGCGTCGACCTGCAACGGGAGATCGCGGCGCGTCTCAAGGCCCACACGACCGAGCTGAAGGCGAGCCACATGTCGCTGGTCTCTCACGCACCGGCGGTGGCGGAGGTCCTGCGCGCGGCGGTGGCGGCGGTCGCGGCCGGCTAGAGCATGCGCGATCCGCCGGCACCGCAGGCGGGCCGGCTAGGGCATGCGCGATCCGCCGGCACCGCGGGCGGGTCGGATGACGCGGCCTCGATCACGGAATTGGAGGATGGCGCCCCCGGCGCGGAGAGGTTTCCGATGAAGCTCTATCTCGCCTCGCTCGCCGCCGGCCTGCTCGTCGGCATCGTCTACAGCCTCATCAATGTGCGCTCGCCGGCCCCGCCGGTGGTGGCGCTGATCGGGCTGCTCGGCATTCTGATCGGCGAACAGATCGTGCCGGTCGCGCGGCATCTGTGGAACGGCGACGGTTTGAGAGCCGCCATCGGCCTCGCCGATTGCTCGAACCATGTGCTCGGCCGGCTGCCGGGCAGGAGCGCGGAAGCAGGCAGGCGCGCGGAAGCGGGCAAGTCCGCCGCGCCCCGCAGTTGACGGGGAATCCGCTCCCATGAGCCGAACTCCCACGAGCCGCACTCCCATAGGCCGCACGCCCACCCGCCGGCGCTTCATCGCCGCCGCCGGCCTCGGCGCACTCTCGGCGCCGTTCGCCGCCGGCCTGCCCCGCCCCACCCATGCGGAGACGACAACCATGAACGCCGCCACAAACGCGCCCGCCGACCTCGTGCTCACCAATGCGCGGGTGACGACGCTCGACCGCTCCAACCCGCAGGCCGAGGCCGTGGCGGTGAAGGACGGCAAGGTGCTGCTCGCGGGCAGCATGGCGCAGGTGATGGCACTGGCGGACCCGACGACGCAGGTCATCGACGCCGGCGGGCGCCGCGTCATTCCGGGCCTGATCGACAGCCACATGCACATCATCCGCGGCGGGCTGAACTACAATATGGAGCTGCGCTGGGACGGCGTGCGCTCCCTCTCCCACGCCATGGAGATGCTGAAGCGCCAGGTCGACAACACGCCGGCTCCGCAATGGGTCCGCGTCGTCGGGGGCTTCACCGAGCATCAGTTCGCCGAGAAGCGGCTGCCGACCATCGAGGAAATCAACGCCGTCGCGCCGGATACGCCGGTCTTCATCCTCCACCTCTATGACCGCGCCCTGCTGAACGCCGCCGCGCTGCGCGTCGTCGGCTATACCCGCGACACGCCGAACCCGCCGGGCGGCGAGATCGTGCGCGACGGCGCGGGCAACCCGACGGGGCTGCTCCTCGCCCAGCCCAACGCCACCATCCTCTATTCCACGCTGGCGAAGGGGCCGAAGCTGCCCCCCGACTACCAGAAGAACTCCACCCGCCATTTCATGCGCGAGGTGAACCGGCTCGGCGTCACCGGCGTGATCGACGCGGGCGGCGGCTTCCAGAACTACCCGGACGATTACGCGATCATCGAGGAGTTGCACCGCGAGGGCGACCTCACCGTGCGCATCGCCTACAACCTCTTCACGCAGAAGCCAAAAGAGGAACTGGCGGACTTCACGCGCTGGTCGAAGCAGGTGACGCCCGGCCAGGGCGACGACCTTTACCGCGCCAATGGCGCCGGTGAGATGCTGGTCTATTCCGCCGCCGATTTCGAGGTTTTCCGCGTCGAGCGGCCCGACATGCCGCCCTCCATGGAAGGCGATCTCGAACCGGTGATCCGGCTGCTGGCGGAGAACCGGTGGCCCTGGCGCCTGCACGCGACCTATAACGAGACCATCTCGCGCGCGCTCGACGTGTTCGAAAAGGTCGACCGCGACATTCCGCTCGACGGCATCCACTGGTTCTTCGACCACGCCGAGACCATCACCGACCGCAATATCGAGCGCATCGCCGCGCTCGGCGGCGGCATCGCGGTGCAGCACCGCATGGCCTTCCAGGGCGAGTATTTCGCGGAACGCTACGGGCACAAGGCGGCCGAGCGCACCCCGCCGGTCCGCCGCATGCTCGACATGGGCCTGCCCGTGGGCGCGGGCACGGACGCGACGCGCGTCGCCTCCTACAATCCCTGGGTTTCGCTCGCCTGGCTGGTGACGGGACGCACCATGGGCGGGCTCTCGCTCTATCCCGCCGCCAATCGGCTCGACCGCGAGACGGCGCTGCGGCTGTGGACCGAGGCGAACACCTGGTTCTCCAACGAGGCGGGCAAGAAGGGGCAGATCGCGCCGGGCCAGCTCGCGGACCTCGTCGTGCTGAACGCCGATTACTTCGCCGTGCCGGACGAGGCGATCATGGACATCACCGCCGCGCTGACCCTGCTCGGCGGGCGTCCGGTTCATGGCGACGGCGACTTCGCCGATCTCGCCCCGGCCCTGCCGCCGGCCATGCCGGACTGGTCGCCGGTGCGCACCTTCGGCGGCTACCAGCAGCGCGCGGAGGCGGGCAAAACGGAGGCGGGCAAAATGGAAGCCGGCAAGGCGGGTAGCCGCTTCGCACGGCTGTGCGGCTGCGCGAAGGACTGCAACGTGCATGGTCACAATCACGCCGCCGCCTGGGGCCGTAGCGTGCCGGCGAGCGACGCGGGCAGCTTCTGGGGCGTGCTCGGCTGCGCCTGCTGGGCCGTGTGAACCTGCGAGGAGACCTCATGAGCACTCCGACGACGGGCGAGCCGCCCCACGCCGCCGCGCCCGCGCCGGGCAGTTTCGCGCCGCTGCGCCGCCCGGTCTTCGCCGTGCTGTGGATGGCCACGGTGCTCGGCAACACCGGCACCTTCATGCGCGACGTCGCGAGCGCCTGGCTGGTGACGGACCTCTCCGCCTCGCCCGCCGCCGTCGCCGCCGTGCAGGCCGCCGGCATGCTGCCGATCTTCCTGCTGGCCATTCCCGCCGGGGTGCTCTCCGATATTCTGGACCGCCGCAAGTTCCTGATCTTCATCCAGATCATGCTCGGCGCGGTGAGCGCGACCTTGATGCTGCTCTCGGCCACCGGGCTCGTCACCGTGTCCGGGCTGATCATGCTCACCTTCGTCGGCGGCATCGGCGCGGCGCTGATGGGGCCGACCTGGCAGTCCATCGTGCCCGAACTCGTGCCGCGCGGCGAGCTGAAGAGCGCGGTGGCGCTGAATTCGCTCGGCATCAACATTGCCCGCTCCATCGGGCCGGCGGTGGGCGGGCTGCTGCTCGCCGCCTTCGGCGCGGCCGTCACCTATGGCGCGGATGTCGCGAGCTATTTCATCGTCGTCTCCGCCCTGCTCTGGTGGAAACGCCCGGCCGCCGCGCAGGATGAGTTGAGCGAGCGCTTCGGCGGCGCGTTCCGCGCCGGGCTGCGCTATGCGCGCTCCAGCCGCGACCTGCATGTCGTGCTGCTGCGCGCGGCCGTTTTCTTCGCCTTCGCGAGCGCCGTCTGGGCGCTGCTGCCGCTGGTGACGCGGGAGATCCTGCGCGGCGACGCGGCGTTCTACGGCATCCTGCTCGGCTCCGTCGGCGTCGGCGCGATCGTCGGCGCGCTGCTGCTGCCGCGCCTGCGCGACACGCTGAGCGCGGACGGGCTGATGCTCGC
>JAEZMI010000241.1 GCA_023414975.1 Pseudomonadota bacterium
GCGCGGCCGTAGAAGCGTTCGCCGCCTGCGAGCGGGATGCGCGTCGTTCTGGCGACCTCGCGGTACATGTGCGGCAGGCCTGCATCGACCGGTTCCTCGATGAAGCAGATGTCGAAGGGTTCGAGCCGGGCGATCAGCGGCACCAGCAGGTCCATGGTCAGGCCGCCGCCGAAGTCGAGCATGATCTCGACGTCGGGTCCTACGGCCTCGCGGACGGCCTCGCAGCGGTCGACGATCAGCTGCTCGCGCTCCCGCTCCATGCTGCGCCGGACCGGATGCTTCACCACCATGACCGGGTCGGCCACGCCCAGCGGATAGAGCTTGAGCCCGCGATAGCCGCGCGTCGCCGTGCGGGCCGCCGCCGCCGCGTACTCCTCCGGCGTGTCGCAGCCGATCCACCATCCGTTCGCGTAGGTTTCCAGGCTGTCGGTGAACGGCCCGCCGAACAGCGAGTGGACGGGGACGCCGAGCGCCTTGCCCTTGATGTCCCAGAGCGCATGGTCGATGGCGCTCAGTCCGGCGTAGGAGAGGGCGCCGCCGCCCTTGGTCCAGAAGCCGTTGTCGTAGATCGTGTGCCAGATCAGCTCGACCGGGGACGGATCCTTCCCCAGCACCCAGCGCCGCACCATCTCCTCGACCATCTCGGCCGAAGCCGTGGTTCCGGCGCCATAGCCGATGCCCGCCTCGCCGATTCCCGAAATGCCGGCGTCGGTCTCGATCTCGAGTATGACGCCTCGCCGATTGCCGCATGGCACGACGTAGATGTTTGCGGCGGTGACGATCATGGCGCTGCCCAGTCTTGAATCAAACGACGAGACTATGGGTGCGCGCCCGCCAGCCAACCACCGAATAATTTGCGCTGGCCAGAGCTTTTTTGGAATAGGGTGGCAAGCTGCGAGCTCGGCGCCGCGGTCGTCACACGATGCCCCGCGCCTTGAGCTCTCGCTCCTCTTCGAGCATCTGCTCGATCATCCAGTCGCGGACCGCGAGGACATGCGGCCGGGGATCGGCGCTGCCCGTGATCAGGTGAAAGGCGCGGCCTGTGTCGACGATCGTGTTGCATGCCTTGACCAGTTGCCCGTCCAGCAGGAGCTTGGAGATGACGGACGTCCAGCCCAGCGCAAGTCCGTGTCCCCGCAACGCCGTGTCGATGACCACGGCGTAGTCGGAGAAGGACAGCCTGCGGTAGGAGTGATCGAGCGGCGCGCCTCCGGCGAAATCGGTCCAGTCGACGGTGTATCCGGAGAGGTCCGCGAGCGTATGGGGTTTGCGTGGGGCTTCCAGCGAGCCGAACTCCTCGAGGTAGCCTGGCGAACTCACGACCATGACGCGCTCGGGCGCATACCAGCCGTCCAGACGGCGCGACTCATCCGGGTCGGCGCTCCTGAGACCAAGATCGCAACCGGTCAGAGGACCGTGGACCCGAATCGGCATGAGCTGGAACTGGAGCGTGATATCCGGGAACTTCTCCATGAACTGCGCATAGCGCGGCATCAGCCAATGCGTGGCCATGCTGGTCGAGATGGACAGGGTTACCACCTCGCTGCGCTGCGCGGTGCTTTCTATCTCCAGGAGCACGTTTTCGATCGACGCGAAGGCCCGGGTCGTGGCCTGGCCGAGGCGCCTGCCGTTTTCGGTCAGCCTGAGGCGAGGCCCGTTGCGCAGGAAGAGCGGCTGGCCGAGGTGTTTCTCGAGCAGGGCTATGGCATGGCTGACGGCAGGCTGCGTGATGTTGAGTTCTTCCGAGGCGCGCGAAAAGCTGCCGAGGCGCGCTGCGGCTTCCATGACGAAAAGCGAATTGGAGGAGGGGATACGCCGACGCAGAACCATGAGTCCAGTTTATAGTATCGATAAAACTTATCCAGCTTTTTGCGGGCACGGATCGGTGCGATCATAAACCTAGTACACGCGCCAAGTCGGTTGGCAGCGCTGCTGCCTCGATGCGAACGGGACCATGACAGCTGCAACTCTTGATGTGACGCGCTTGCGCGCGGAGACACCCGGCTGCGCCGGAAGCCTGGTGCATCTCAACAATGCCGGGGCCTCGCTCAAGCCGCGTCCCGTGATCGAGGCTGTCAGCCGTCACCTTGCCCTCGAGGAGGAGATCGGCGGCTACGAAGCCGCGGCCGAGGCCGAGGCAGAGGTCCGGGGCTTCTATCAGTCGGTCGCCAGCCTCCTCAACGCCGACCCGTCTGAAATCGCCTATGTCGACAGTGCGACTCGCGGCTGGCACGTCGCGCTGCTTGCGCTCGACCTCAAGCCGGGCGACGAGATCCTGACGTCGCAGGCCGAATACAACTCTCACATGATAACGTTCCGGCACGCCGAGAGGCGCCTGGGCACGAAGACCACCCTGGTGCCGGATGCGGCGGACGGCAGCATCGATTGCGGGGCCCTGGAGCGGCTGATCACCAAGCGCACGCGGCTGATCTCGCTGTCGCACGTTCCGACCAATGACGGGATCGTGCAGCCGGCCGAGCAGGTTGGCAGGATCGCCCGCGCACACGGCATACCGTATCTGCTCGATGCATGCCAGTCGGCCGGCCAGATGCCGATCGACGTGGCCGCCGTCGGCTGCACCATGCTGACAGCGACGGGCAGGAAATACATGCGCGGCCCGCGCGGCACCGGCTTCCTCTGGGTGGATCGCCAGTGGCAGGACAGGCTGCTGCCGCATGTGCTCGACATCCGTTCGGCGCGCTGGACCGAGGTCGACCGGTTCCAGATCGTCGAGGACGCCGGGCGCTACGAACTCTGGGAAGGCAATGTCGCGGCCCAGATCGGCCTTGGCAAGGCAGCCGAATACGCCGTCCGCCAGTCGGTCGACCTTACC
>JAEZMI010000246.1 GCA_023414975.1 Pseudomonadota bacterium
GCGTCGGGTGCACGTCGCGCACCTCGAAGCCGGCGCGCTCGCGGGTCAGACCGCCCGGGCCGAGGGCCGAGAGACGACGCTTGTGCGTGATCTCGGACAGCGGGTTGGTCTGGTCCATGAACTGCGAGAGCTGCGACGAGCCGAAGAACTCGCGCACCGCCGCCGCCACCGGCTTGGCGTTGATGAGGTCCTGCGGCATCACGGTGTCGATGTCGACGGACGACATGCGCTCCTTGATGGCGCGCTCCATGCGCAGCAGGCCGACGCGGTACTGGTTCTCCATCAGCTCGCCGACGGAGCGGACGCGGCGGTTGCCGAGGTGGTCGATGTCGTCGATCTCACCCTTGCCGTCGCGCAGCTCGACCAGAGTCTTGATGACCGCGAGGATGTCCTCACGGCGCAGCACGCGCACCGTGTCCGGGCAGTCGAGGTCGAGACGCATGTTCATCTTCACGCGGCCGACCGCGGAGAGGTCATAGCGCTCGGCGTCGAAGAACAGCGAGTGGAACATGGCCTGCGCGGAATCGAGCGTCGGCGGCTCGCCCGGACGCATCACGCGGTAGATGTCGAACAGCGCGTCCTCACGGGTGAGGTTCTTGTCGACCGCCAGCGTGTTGCGGATGTAGGCGCCCACATTGACGTGGTCGATGTCGAGGATCGGCAGTTCGTCATAGCCGAGATCGACAAGCTGCTTCAGCATCTTGTCGGTGACTTCCTCACCCGCCTCGACATAGATCTCGCCGGTGCTGGGGTTCACCAGATCCTCGGCGACATACTGGCCGATCATCTCCTCATCGGAGATCTTCAGGGCCTTGAGGCCCTTCTCGGCGAGCAGGCGCGCCTGGCGCACCGTGACCTTCTTGCCGGCCTCGATGACGATCTCGCCGGTGTCGGCGTCGACGAGGTCGGCGACGGCCTTGTAACCCTTCATGCGCTTGGGATCGAACGGCATGCGCCATCCGTCCTTCGTGCGGGTGAAGGAGATCGTCTCATAGAAGGTGTTGAGGATTTCCTCGCCGTCGAGACCGAGCGCGAGGAGCAGGCTCGTCACCGGAATCTTGCGGCGGCGGTCGATGCGCGCGAACACGATGTCCTTGGCGTCGAACTCGATGTCGAGCCAGGAACCGCGATAGGGAATGATGCGCGCCGCGAAAAGGAGCTTGCCCGAGGAATGGGTCTTGCCCTTGTCGTGGTCGAAGAACACGCCCGGCGAACGGTGCATCTGCGAGACGATGACGCGCTCGGTGCCGTTCACGATGAACGTGCCGTTCGAGGTCATCAGCGGGATGTCGCCCATATAGACATCCTGCTCCTTGATGTCCTTGACGGACTTGGAGCCGGTATCGGGGTCGACATCGAACACGATGAGGCGGAGCGTGACCTTGAGCGGCGCCGCGAAGGTCATGCCGCGCTGACGGCACTCATCGACGTCGTACTTCGGCGGCTCGAATTCGTAGCGGACGAATTCGAGCATGGCCGCGCCCGAAAAGTCCGAGATCGGGAAAACCGACTTGAAAACCGCCTGAATGCCGTCGTCCGCGCGCCCGCCCTTCGGCTCGTCGATCTGCAGGAACTGGTCATAGGACGCCTTCTGAACCTCGATGAGGTTCGGCATCTCAGCCACTTCCTGGATCTTGCCGAAAAACTTGCGGACCCGCTTACGACCGGTGAACGTCTGCGCCATGTCGCTCCTCGCTCCGTCCGAAAAACCGTCGCGTCAGCCGCTCCACGGGGCAAAAGGCCCGACAGCCGCGGTGACGCATCACACATGCAACAATACGAGCAGGCGACGGCGCACGGCGCCGCTCCTGCCGGGTTGCGCATCCGACGGCTCGCCGGACGACCCCCATCATCGGGATCGTCGGGGAAGCCGTCGGGGGCCTCCCGCCTCGCCCCATCCCGCCGGAGCGGTGGACGAAGGCAGAGGCCGCCGGGGACACCGGCGGCCTCGAAATGATCGTCAGATCACTTGAGCTCGACCTTGGCGCCGGCCTTCTCGACCTGAGCCTTGATCTTCTCGGCCTCTTCCTTGGTCACGCCTTCCTTGATCGGCTTGGGCGCGCCTTCGACGAGGTCCTTGGCTTCCTTGAGGCCCAGGCCGGTGATGGCGCGGACTTCCTTAATGACTTCGATCTTCTTGTCGCCGGCCGCGGCCAGGACAACGGTGAACTCGGTCTGCTCTTCAGCGGCCGGCGCGGCAGCGCCGCCAGCCGGAGCGGCAGCCACGGCCACGGCGGCCGCAGCGGAAACGCCCCACTTCTCTTCGAGGAGCTTCGCGAGCTCGGCGGCCTCGAGAACGGTGAGGGAGGACAGCTCGTCAACGAGCTTCGACAGGTCAGCCATGTTACTTAAGTCCTTGGATTTCGGTTCGAACCAGTATTACCGGTAAAGCCTCACGCGGCTTCGTTCTCTTTGGCGTAGGCCGCGAACACGCGGGCGAGCTTGGCCGCCGGCGCGGTGCTGAGCTGCGCGATCTTGGTCGCCGGGGCCTGGATGAGGCCAACCAGCTTCGCACGCAGTTCATCAAGGGACGGCATGGTGGCCAGGGCCTTCACACCATCCACATTCAGGGCCGCCTTGCCGAAGGCGCCGCCAAGGATCACGAACTTGTCGTTGGCCTTGGCGAAGTCCACGGCAACCTTCGGAGCCGCAACAGGATCGCTCGAATAAGCGATAATGGTCGGACCCTTCAGCAGGGACGCGACATGTGCGACTTCCGAACCTTCGAGAGCGATCTTCGCGAGGCGGTTCTTCGCCACCTTCACGGTCGCACCGGCCGCCTTCATCTGCCGGCGCAGGGCCGACATCTGGGCGACGGTGAGGCCGGAATAGTGGGCCACGACGACGACCGAGGTGTTCTGAAACACATCGGACAGCGACGTGACGAGCTCTTCTTTTTGCGCTCGATCCACTTCACTTGCTCTCCGGTGGCGAGGAAGAAAGCCTTCCCCGCCGGGTTTGCGCCTTGTCCCCGCCCGGAAGGGCGGCGACGGTTAGAATCCTGTCCCCTTGGGACCGGAAAACCGGCCAAGGCGCTGGTTCGAGCCGAAATCCAAGTTCCGGATCACCGGAACCCATCACGCGGTCGTACCCCGTCTATGCTGGCCCCTTACGGGATTAAGCCACCTCGAATGAGGGGCGCCGGCAGTCTCGGACAGGACTTAAGCCGGCAGGGCGAGCCCTACCGGCCTCTTCACCCGGTTTTACGCGGATGAAAGCCTTTGAATTTCATCGGCCCGCGCCCGACTCGTCGCCGCGCGCGAAACCGCCCATATAGAGGGTCGTTCTGGATTTGTCACCCCAGATAGCATCCGGGACTTGACAAATCCACCCTGAGCCGATCACGGCCCCGCGACCCGCGGGGCCGCCCGATCAGGTCATCAGGCCGGGTTCAGCACCGAGGCCGGCTCGAGCTTGAGGCCCGGTCCCATGGTGGACGACACGGCGATGCGCTGGACATAATTGCCCTTGGCGCCGGTCGGCTTGGCCTTGACGACGGCGTCGGCGAAGGCGCGGATGTTCTCGGCGAGCTTGTCGACCGGGAACGAGGCCTTGCCGATGCCGGCGTGGATGATGCCGGCCTTCTCGACGCGGAACTCGACCGCGCCGCCCTTGGCCGCCTCGACGGCGCCCTTGACGTCCATGGTCACGGTGCCGACCTTCGGGTTCGGCATCAGGCCGCGCGGGCCGAGCACCTTACCCAGACGGCCGACGAGCGGCATCAGGTCCGGGGTCGCGATGCAGCGATCGAAGTCGATCGTGCCGCCCTGGATGGTCTCGAGCAGATCCTCGGCGCCGACGATGTCCGCACCCGCCGCCTTGGCTTCGTCAGCCTTGGCGCCGCGGGCGAACACGGCCACGCGCACGGTGCGGCCCGAACCGTTCGGCAGGTTGCAGACGCCACGAACCATCTGGTCGGCGTGACGGGGATCGACGCCGAGATTCATCGCCACTTCGATGGTCTCGTCGAACTTGGCGTTGGCGCGCTCCTTCAGAAGGGTCAGCGCCTCGTCGAGGCCGTAGAGCTTCGCCGGATCGATACCTTCGCGCACCGCGCGAACACGCTTGGAAACCTTGGCCATCAGCTCAACCCACCACTTCGAGGCCCATGGAACGGGCGGAGCCCTCGATCATGCGCACCGCCGCTTCGACGGTATCGCAGTTCAGATCCTTCATCTTCTTCTCGGCGATGTCGCGCATCTGAGCCTGCGAGATCTTGCCGACGAAGCCGCCCTTGCCGGGGGTCTTCGAGCCCGAGCCGGGCTTCTTCTTCGTCTCGAGGCCAGCGGCCTTCTTGAGGAAGTAGGAGACCGGAGGGGTCTTCAGTTCGAAGGTGAAGGAACGGTCCTGATAGGCCGTGATCAGGACGGGGATCGGCATCCCCTTCTCCATCTGGGCGGTCTGCGCGTTGAACGCCTTGCAGAATTCCATGATGTTGAGGCCGCGCTGGCCGAGCGCGGGACCGATCGGCGGGGCCGGGTTGGCCGAGCCGGCCGGCACCTGCAGCTTCACATAGCCGGTAATCTTCTTCGCCATGAAAGGCTCCTGCTTGCGCGGGCGGCTGCCAGGCCACCAGCACAAAACACGCCGGCACGGCCATGTGGAAGCCGTGGGCGACGTGGGTTCCGGGTCGCGGTTGCGGCACGTATGCTCCGGCTGGCGAACCGGACGTGCCTCCCGCGGATGTAGGCATCACGAAGGATGCGCGGCTCGCTTACAGCAAAATGCGCGCCAGGGGAAGGCCCCTGCCCTTTCCGAATGCCAGTCCTGCAGGAGGGATCAGGCCGCGTCCGGCAGGCGCCGCCCGCCACGGGCGCGGCCGGCCTCGCGCGCGAGGATCGCCTCCGCGTCGAGGCTGCGGATCGGCGTCGCCATGTCGCGCGGCACGTCGCCTTCGAGCTGGAGGCTCAGATAGCGCCCGCAGCACACGCGCAGGAAAGAGGCGAAGTTCTCGACCTCGCCATGAGCGAAGGTGAGTTCCTCGTGCAGGCGCGCCAGAAGCTGAGAGACGCTCATCCCGTCGCGCTGGGCGATTTCCTCCAGCACCTGCCAGTACAGATTCTCCAGCCGCACGCTGGTGGAAAAGCCGCTGAGGCGCACCGATTTCAGCCGTGTCTGCCACAGCGTGCGGTCGGCCTCGATGAAGAGCTTGCACATGGGTCGCCTCCTCGGGTGGATGGCCGGCGGCAGGCATGGCCCGCCGCCGCCAGAATAGACCCGTTCGCGGCGCGGGCGAAGCCGCACCTCGGGCACCCGAGCCCGCCTCATGCCGCCTGCCGGACCTCCTCATGCACGATGCGCGTGCCGAGCACGGCGAGGAACTGGCCGATCCAGGCCGGATGCGCCGGCCAGGCGGGGGCGCTCACCAGATTGCGGTCGGTCACCGCCGCGTCGATGGCGATGTCGGCATAGGTACCGCCGGCGAGTTCCACCTCGGCGCGGCAGGCGGGATAGGCCGAGCAGATGCGGCCTTCCAGCACGCGGGCGCCGGCGAGCAGCTGCGCGCCGTGGCAGATCGCGGCCACCGGCTTGGTCGTGTCAAAGAAGTGGCGGACGATCTCGATGACCCGGGCGTTCAGCCGCAGATATTCCGGCGCGCGCCCGCCCGGAATCACCAGCGCGTCATAGCGGGCGGGGTCGATATCGGCGAAGCTAGCGTTCAGCGCGAAGCTGTGGCCGCGCTTTTCCGAATAGGTCTGCTGGCCCTCGAAATCATGGATCGCGGTATGAACGCTGTCGCCGGCCTTCTTGTCGGGGCAGACCGCATGAACGGTGTGGCCGACGGCGAGCAGCGCCTGATAGGGCACCATGACCTCGTAATCTTCCACGAAGTCGCCGACGATCATGAGAATGCGCTTGGCAGCCATCTTGTCCTCCCTGGATCACGGGCGGCGTGGCGTCGCCGCCTCGGATGGAGGATCAGTCTAGGCGCCCGGCGGACGGGCGGGTGTTAACCCGCTATCGCGGCTGACCGCAGGAGAGCCGCAGAAACGAAAATCCCCGGGACCAGCCCGGGGATGCATCATCGTCGCGAGGGTGTCGCCGGCGTCAGGTCTTCTCGACCTGACCGAACTCCAGCTCCACCGGCGTGGCGCGGCCGAAGATGGACACCGCCACCTTGAGACGCGAGCGGCCCTCGTCGACCTCTTCGACCACGCCGTTGAACGACGCGAACGGACCGTCCGACACCTTGACCGTCTCACCGACCTCGAAGGTGATCGAGGGCTTCGGCCGCTCGATGCCTTCCTGCACCTGCTGCAGAATGCGCATGGCCTCGCGCTCGGGGATCGGCATCGGCTTGTTGTCGGCGCCGAGGAAGCCGGTGACCTTCGGGGTGTTCTTGATGAGATGGAAGGCCTCGTCGGTGAGGTCCATCTTCACCAGCACGTAGCCCGGGAAGAACTTGCGTTCGGCATCGACCTTGCGGCCGCGGCGCACCTCGACGACCTTTTCGGTCGGAACCAGCACCTGCTCGAACAGATCGGTGAGACCACGCTGGGCTGCCTGCTCCTTGATGGAGTCGGCAACCTTCTTCTCGAAGTTGGAATAGGCGTGGACGATGTACCAGCGCATCGGCATCGGGTCTCTCCTCAACGGCCGATCTGCAGGATCTGCGCGATGGCAAAGCTCAGAATCTGGTCGGCGACCAGGAAGAAGATCGACGCCACCACGACCATGACGAACACCATCGCGGTGGTGATCAGGGTCTCGCGACGGGTCGGCCAGGTGACCTTGCGGGCTTCCGCGCGGACCTGCTGAAAGAACTCGACCGGGTTCGTCTTCGCCATCTTCGTCTCGAAACGCCTCTGAGGCAGGGGCCGCGCCGCCGCCTGCGGGTGTCGCGAAGAACCCGGGGAGGCCCTCCACGATCGGATCGTCCAAACGCGCGAAGCGGGCGTATAGCCCGCAAAGCCGCTTCGCGTCAAAGGGACGTTTGCTGACTTTCTGCCACCGGCGGAGAAAGGTGGCAGGAGTGGAGGGACTCGAACCCCCAACCCCCGGTTTTGGAGACCGGTGCTCTAACCAGTTGAGCTACACTCCTACGGCCCGCGACGCGGGCGGGCTCTTCCTAGTGTGACGCTCCGGAGATGTAAAGAGAGGGAAGCGGGTCCTCGCCGCTCACTCCACATCCTCAGAGTCCGCATCGCTTCCCGGCGCGGGGACAAGCTCCTGCCGGGCAGGCTGACGCGGCGGAGGCTGGCGCGGGGGATTCTGAGGCGGTGGCTTGGCGAGGGCGCAGTCGCGATTCGCCCCGGTGCCCGGCGCGTTCTCGAAGGTGCAGCGGGTGGTCGGCGGCGTGCCGCACACGGCGGCGAGATTCGCGAAGCTCGCGCATCGGCCGTCCGGCGCGCGGTAGCCCGGCCCGCCCTTGCAGCCGCAGCCCCGGCAGGCAGGCCGGTCCGGGCAGGCGGCATGTGCGGGCGAGGCCAGCATGCCGCCTCCCACGATCGCCAGATAGAGGCAGACGGCCGCAAAAGAAAGAACCCGCGCCATGGACTGGCGCGGGCTCCAAATGACGCAGCGATGTGCGGCGACGATCACTCGATGATGGCGGCGACGACGCCGGCGCCGACGGTGCGGCCGCCTTCGCGGATGGCGAAGCGCAGCTTCTCTTCCATCGCGATCGGCACGATCAGCTGCACGTCAACCGAGATGTTGTCGC
>JAEZMI010000259.1 GCA_023414975.1 Pseudomonadota bacterium
TCCTCAAGGACATCCAGACCGGCAAGTTCACCTCGGACTGGATGCAGGAATACAAGGCCGGCGCCGCCCGCTTCAAGGGCATCCGCCGCGTCAACGATTCCCACCAGATCGAGCAGGTCGGCGAGAAGCTGCGCGGCATGATGCCGTGGATCGCCAAGAACAAGCTGGTCGACAAGGCGAAGAACTGAGCCGCGTCGCACCGCTGGACAACGTCATGGCCGGGGCAAGCCCGGCCATGTGCGTTAAAGATGACGGTTTTCATGTGTCAGGATATCCGCCAACCCCGCACCGGCAGCCCATCTTGCGTTTCGCCGTGACCGTGGCGGCAATCGAGGCAAGGCCGCCAGCATCATTATCTGTCCCAGGGTCGTTCGCTGCAAGTTACGATCGATAGCCTCGCGCTCCGGCGGGGGTGACCGCCGATGGGGAGCCGGTCCCTACCACCCCAGCGCCTTCACCGCCGCCGCGCCGGGGCCGAGGATCAGCAGCGCCCACAGCATGGCGGAGGTGATGTTCACCATCTGGAACAGAAAGTGCGGCATGGCGAGCATGCCGGCCACCAGCGGCACGAAGGCGCGCAGCGGGCCGGAAAAGCGGCCGAGGAACACGCTCCAGGTGCCGAAGCGCCGGAAGAAGCGTTCGCCCCGTGCCAGTGCCTGCGGAAAGCGGTTCAGCGGCCAGCGTGCGTGCGCGCTGCCCTTCAGCCAGAAGCCCACCCAGTAGGAGACGGTGTCGCCCAGCGCCGCGCCCGCCGCCGTGGCCGCCCAGACCGGCAACAGCGGCACGCCGCCCGCCGCGATGATGGGCGACATGCCGAGCAGCGCGAATGTCGCCGGCACGACCAGGGAGACCAAGGCGAGCGATTCGCAGAAGGCGAGGAGGAAAGCGGCATAGGGCGCGTAATGCGCGTGCGCCTCGACAAAGCGCAGCACGTCATGGGCATAGGCCTGAAGGTCGGGCACTCAGCGCCTCACAGCCGGTCGCGCAGGGCGAAATAGCTCATGCCGGCGACCAGAAGCGGCCAGCGCATCAGCGGCCCTCCGGGGAAGGGGGGCACGGGCAGGCGGGCCAGCAGGTCGAACTGGCCGAGCTGCCCCTTGATCGCGTCGCCCAGAAGCTTGCCGAAATAGGGCGCCAGCATGACCCCCTGGCCGGAATAGCCGGCGGCGGTGAGCACGCGCGGCGAGAGCTTTCGCACGAAGGGCAGGCGCGTCATGGTGATGCCGAGAATGCCGCCCCAGCCATAGTCGATGCGGGCATCGGCGAGCTGCGGAAAGATCCTCAGCATGTAAGGCCGCACGAAGGCGCCCGGATTCGGTCGCAGCCGGCGCGTGTAGCTTTCACCCCCGCCGAACAGCAGGCGCCCATCGGCGGAAAGGCGGTAGTAATTGACGACGAAGCGGCTGTCGGCGACCGCCGCGTCATTGGCGATGATCTCCGCCGCACGCGTACCGAGCGGCTCGGTGGCGGCGATGTAGTTGGCGATTGGCATGACGTGATGGTCGACGCGCCGGTCGAGCCCGTCCTGCAGCCCGTCGCCGCATTCCAGCACGAAGTCGCAGGCGACGAGGCCCTGCGCGGTCTTCACCTGCACCTTGGAGCCGGCTTCGTCGATGCCGAGGGCGCGGGAGTTCTCGAACAGCCGCGCACCGGCCTTGTCGGCGGCGCGGGCGAGGCCCAAAGCGAGGTTCAGCGGGTGCAGGTGCCCGGCGCCGTGGTCGATCATCCCGCCGAAATAGGCATCGGAGCCCACCAGCGCGCGCAATGCCTCGCGCGAAAGCGGGGCGGCGTGCGGGTAGTCATAGACCTCGTTGAGCTTCCTCGCATAGGCGTGGGTATGGGCGACATAGCCGGGCTTGTGATCGGCCATGATGAGCCCGGTGCGCAGGTCGCAGTCGATCGCGTGGCGGGCGATCAGGGCATGCAGCAGCGCCTTGGCTTCCTCCGCCATGCGCCAGAGCGCCTTGGCGTCATCCAGCCCGACCCGCGCCTCCAGCCAGTCCTGGTCGCGGCGCTGGCCGCTATGGATCTGCCCGCCATTGCGGCCCGAGGCGCCGGAGCCGACGCGGCCGGCTTCCAGCAGCACCACGTCGAACCCCGCCTCGGCCAGATGCAGCGCCGCGGACAGGCCGGTATAGCCGCCGCCGATCACGCAGACATCGGCGCTCACGCGGCCGGCCAGGGTGGGGAAGGCCGGCAGGTGCCGCGCGGTGGCGGTGTACCAGCTTTTCGGGTGACCGGAGTCGGGATGATCGGTGTCGAACGCCATTATGCGGCGAGCATAGCCCGGCCTTAGCGCCGCGCGAAGAGGCGTTCGATGTCGGCGAGCGCCAGCGTCACGAAGGTCGGGCGCCCGTGGTTGCACTGAGCGGCGTTCGGCGTTTCCTCCATCTCGCGCAGCAGGGCGTTCATCTCCTCCACCCGCAGGCGCCGGCCGGCGCGCACCGAGCCGTGGCAGGCCATGGTGGCGGCGACGTGCAGCAGGCGCCGTTCCAGCGGCAGGGCGTCGTCCCACTCCGCCGCGTGCTCGGCGAGTTCGCGCACCAGCGCGGGAACATCCGCCTCACCGAGCAGGGCGGGCACCTCACGCACCAGCAGCGCGCCGGGGCCGAAGGGCTCGATGACCAGGCCGAGCTTTTCCAGCGCCGGCGCCCGCTCGGCGAGGCGCGCAGCGTCGCTCGGGTCGAGATCGACCACCAGCGGCACCAGCAGCATCTGGCGGGCGAGGCCGTCGCGCGCCATGGCGGCTTTCAGCTTCTCATAGACGATGCGCTCATGGGCGGCGTGCTGGTCGATCACCACCACGCCGTCGCGGGTCTGGGCGATGATGTAGGTTTCGTGCAGCTGCGCCCGCGCCGCGCCGAGCGGGCGCTCCATCAGATCGGGCGCGGCGGGCGATTGCGCCGCCCGCGCATCGGCCTGCGGCGCGAGATCGAGCGCGAGCCCGCCGCCCGGAGAGCCGCCGAAATCGAAGCGGGCGGGTGCTTCATCGAAGCCGCCCGGTGCGCTCGCGCCGCCGCCCGGCGCCGCCCAGGAGGTCGTCCAGTCGTAGGGGCCCGGCCGCGGCTGCGGGCGGTAGCCTTCCAGGGTGTCCGCGCGGGCGAATTGCGCCAGCCGATCGGCGGCGGTCGAGGCGGTGCGCGGCACGGCGCGGGTGAGCGCATCCGTCAGCGTGCGCACGATCAGCGCGCGGACGAGGCCCGGATCGCGGAAGCGCACCTCGGTCTTGGCGGGATGCACGTTCACATCCACCTCACGCGGGTCGAGATCGAAGAACAGCGCCGTCACCGGGTGGCGGTCGGAGGGCAGGAGGTCGGCATAGGCCGCGCGAATGGCGCCGATCAGCAGCTTGTCGCGCACCGGTCGGCCATTGACGAAGAGATACTGCGCGAGCGAATTCGCCTTGGAGAAGGTGGGCAGGCCGGCGAGGCCGGACAGCCGGACGCCCTCGCGCATTCCCTCCACATCGAGCGCGTTCTGCCCGACCTCATGGCCGAGAACATCGGCGATGCGGGCGCGCCGCCCGCCCGCATCCGCGCTGCGTGCCGGCCAGGTGAGCGGGGCGCGCTCATCGGTCACCAGGGTGAAGCCGACCTCGGGGCGGGCGAGGGCGAGGCGCCGCACCGCATCCACCGCCGCCGCCGTCTCCGCGCGCTCGGACTTCAGGAATTTCAGCCGGGCGGGCGTCGCAAAGAACAGGTCGCGCACCTCGACACGCGTGCCATGGCCGAGCGCGGCGGGCTTCGCCGGTCCCTTTACCCCGCCTTCGACGCGGATCTCATGCGCGCTCTGCGCCCCGCGCGGGCGGCTGGTGATGGCAAGCCGCGCCACCGCGCCGATGGAGGGCAGCGCCTCGCCGCGAAAGCCGAGCGTGGCGATGGTGAGCAAATCCTCGCTGTCCAGCTTGGAGGTGGCGTGGCGCTCCACGGCCAGCGCCAGTTCCCCCGCATCCATGCCGCAGCCATCGTCGGTGACGCGCAGCAGGCGCCGCCCGCCGCCGTCGATGACGATCTCGATCCGGGAGGCGCCGGCGTCGAGCGCGTTCTCGACGATCTCCTTCAGCGCCGCCGCCGGGCGCTCCACCACCTCGCCCGCCGCGATGCGGTCGACGAGGGTGGAAGGCAGAAGGCGCAGGGGCATGGCGGGTCGGATCCGGCGATTCGGGGGCAGAGATTACGCGGGACTATAGCAGGGGTGCGCCGCTGCTGCCCGCTCCGCCCGTCCTTCACCCCGCCGCGGCGAGGCGCTCCGCCCTCTGGCGCTCCATCTCCTGGCGCTTGGTCAGGATGGAGGCGAAGATCACCACCACGGTCACGATGGCGATGAGGATGGTGCAGGCGGCGTTGATCTCCGGCGTCACGCCGAGGCGCACCTGCGAGTAGATGCGCATTGGCAGCGTGGTCGCGCCGGGGCCGGTGGTGAAGCTGGCGATCACGAGATCGTCCAGCGACAGGGTGAAGGCCAGCATCCAGCCCGACACCACCGCCGGCAGGATGATCGGCAGCGTCACCACGAAGAAGGTCTTGAAGGGCGGGCAGCCGAGATCGAGCGCCGCCTCTTCCAGCGAGCGGTCGAAGGTGACGAGCCGCGACTGCACCACCACCGAGACGAAGCACATGGTGAAGGTGATGTGCGCGAGCGTGATGGTCCAGAAGCCGCGGTCGATGTTGACGGCGACGAAGAGCAGCAGCAGCGACAGGCCGGTGATGACTTCCGGCAT
>JAEZMI010000299.1 GCA_023414975.1 Pseudomonadota bacterium
GTTCCAGATGCGGCCGGGCCAGCCCGCCCCGGCGGCCCCGGTCGTCGCCGCCCCGGCCGTGCCCGCCGCCCCGCCGAAGCCCGACCGCTTCATCATCCCGCAGCACCGCATGATCTTCGCCGGCGAAGCGGCCGCGCGCGCCTGGACGATCAACCTCACCCAGGAGGAGGCCGCCCGCCAGGCCACCTTCCTGCTCAGCTACATCAACGCCGTGCTGGTGATGCCGGAGGCCTCGCGCATCCGCGTCACCATCAACGGACAGCCCGTCATCGAGACGCCCATCGCCTCCTCGCAGGCGCCCTCGCGCCTCTCCGCCACGGTGCAGCGCGGCACGCTGCGCGCCGGCGCCAACCTCATCCGCATCGACGTCGTCCAGCGCCACCGCACCGATTGCGCGGTGAACGCCACCTACGAGCTGTGGACCGAGATCAACAGCGAGGGCACCGGGCTCTCCTTCGCCGGCGGCCGCCCGCCGCTCACCGGCGGCCTCGACGACCTGCCCGCCGTCGGCTTCGACGCCAAGGGCGTCACCACCATCCGCGTCATCACCCCCGGCCCGATCGAGGGCGGCGGCTCGACCCGTGTGCTGCGCGTGGTGCAGGGCCTGTCCGTCCGCGGCCAGTTCCCCAACGCCTCGGTCGTCCTCGCCGAGGGCCCGCAGGGCCCCACCCCGCCGGGCGGCCTGACCGTCGTGGTCGGCACCGCCACCGAGTTGCCGCGCCTGATGGCGAACGCGCCGGGCGATGCGCGCCAGCGGCCGATCACCACCTTCATGGAGGACGACCGGCTCGGCGCGCCGACGCTGGTCATCTCCGGCCCCACCCCGGCGGATGTGGACCGCGCCATCGAGCGGCTGAACGACATCACCCTCGCGCAGACCGATTCCATCAACACGCTGAGCCGCTGGGCCCCCAGCGCCCCGCTGTTCGACGGCGCCCGCTCGGTGCGCCTCGCCGATGTCGGCGTCCCCACGCAGGAGTTCTCCGGGCGCCGCTTCCGCACCGAGTTCCAGATCGCCCTGCCGCCGGACTTCTACGCCCAGGCCTACGGCAATGCGACGCTCTATCTCGACGCCGCCTTCACCGCCGCGGTGCGGCCGGGCAGCCATGTGGACGTCTATGTGAACACGCAGATCGCCTCGACCCTGCCGATCACGGCGCGCGGCGGCGGCCTGTTCCAGCGCGAACCCATCTTCATCCCGCTGCGCAACTTCCGGCCGGGCATCAACCGGCTCTGGCTGGAAGTGGTGCTCGACACCGAATCGGACGCGCGGTGCCTGCCCGGCGCGACGCTGCCGGCGGACAACCGCTTCGTCCTGTTCGACAGTTCCGCACTGTCCATCGCCAATTTCGCCCGCATCGGGCAGATGCCGAACCTCGCCGCCTTCTCCGGCAGCGCCTTCCCCTATGAGCTGGACGGCAGCCCCATCGCCGTCGTGCTGACGCGCCAGGACGCTTCCACCCTGTCCGCCGCCTCGACCCTGATGGCCAAGCTCGCCCAGGCGCATGGCGCGCCGCTGCCGATCGACGCCGCGCCCGCCTCGGTCACGCTCGGCGAGCGCAACGTCATCTTCGTCGGCGGCATCGACCAGATTTCGGCCAGCGTGCTCGACCAGGTGAACATCGCCGAATCGGTGCGCGCCAACTGGGTCGTTTCCAGCGGCGACGAGAGCGGCAACGCCAATTCGCCGGACAGCACCAATTACGACAACGTGCTGGAGCGGTTCCGCACCCGGCAGGCGGGCGAGGCCACCCCGACGCCGGCCACGCCCCCGCCGCCGGACGCGCAGACGACGCCCGAGGTCTATCAGCGCTGGCGCGAGACCGTGCAGGGCCGCAGCGGCGTCTACGCCATCATCGACGGCTTCGAGGCCTGGCTCCAGCGCACCTTCTCGATCAACTTCAATTCGCTGCGCATCCAGGAGGGCCAGCGCACCCGCTGGGAGCCGCCGGCGCGCACCTCCGTGCTCATGGCGCAGGGCAACAGCACGAACGGCACCTCCGCCTGGACGCTGGTGACGGGCCGCACCTCCGAGGCGCTCGCCGCGAACATGGCGCGCTTCACCGCCGACAATGTGTGGAGCCGGGTCGGCGGCCAGGCGGTCGCCTTCCAGGCCTCGAACGGCGATGTGGAGCGTCGCGACGTGACGAGCTACCGCTTCATCATCACTCAACCGATTACCTTCGGCAATTTCCGCCTGATCGCGGCCAACTGGCTCTCGACCAACATCATGCCCTATGCACTGATGCTGCTCGTGGCCGGCACCGTGCTGGGCACGGCCACCGCCTTTCTCCTGCGACGACTGGGACGCCCGACATGATGAGATACCTCGTAGCTTGCGTCCTCTTGCTCGCTTGCGGGGTGTTTCCGGTGAAGGCTCAAAGCGTTCAGATACCCGTCGACGCCTGGAACGCCTACATGAAGGCGTTCGTCGACGATTCCGGCCGCGTGGTCGACACGGCCAATGGCGGCATCAGCCACAGCGAAGGCCAGGGTTACGGCATGTTACTGGCCTATTTGGCTGGTGACAGAGGTAACTTTGAGCGCATATGGAGTTTCACGCGTACCGAGTTGCTGATTCGCGACGACGGACTCGCTGCATGGCGCTGGGACCCGAATTCAAAACCGCATGTCACAGACATCAACGCGGCGAGCGACGGCGACTTGTTAATAGCCTATGCACTAGCTCGGGCGGGCAGGACTTGGGGACACCAGCCTTATTTGGACAGCGCGCAGAAGATCGCCCGAGCCCTCGGGCGGAAGCTGGTCATGCGCGACGGCAACCGGACGATACTGCTTCCCGGCGCCACCGGTTTCAGTGCGAAGGACCGGCCCGACGGTCCTATACTGAATCTATCCTATTGGATTTTCGAAGCCTTTCCGGTCATGAAGCAACTCGCGCCGGAAACCGACTGGGACGCCTTGTCCCGGTCCGGGGTCGACTTGCTGCGTATTGCGCAGCTCGGTCCCGCGCGCCTGCCGCCGGACTGGATATCCGCCCCGGCGAATGCGCCGGTGACGGCGGCCGAGGGCTTTCCTCCGGTTTTTGGTTACAATTCGTTAAGGATATCTCTTTACCTGTTGAGAGCAGGGATCGCCGACGCCGAACTGCAGGAGTCGTTCCGGAAAAGTTGGCTGGCCGAGAACGGGGGAAGCCCCGCGGTGGTCGATATTCCTTCCGGACGCGTGGTCACGCGACTGACCGAACCGGGCTATCGCATGCTCGGCGCGGCTCTGGCCTGTGCTCTCGCGGCGACACCGATCCCCGACGACCTCCGGCGGTTTGAGCCCACGCTCTACTATCCGTCGACTTTGTATCTGTTGAGCTGGACACTGGTGGCGGAGAAGTATCCGAGATGTCTCTGAAGCGAGCTGCTCTGCTGATCATGCTGGGAGGCGCCGTGCTTCCCGCAATTGCTCAGCAGATCGAGCTCCCGACAGGCTCCGGATCGAACCGCGCCGACGCCAACCGCAACAAGGTCGACGAGACCGCCCTGCGCTACTTCGCCTCCCAGGGCGACACCCGCCGCCTCGAAGCCGAAATCGCCCGCCTGCGCGCGCTCTATCCGGACTGGTCCCCGCCCGGTGACCTGTTCGGGCCGCAGTCCGATGTCGAACTCGAGCGCATGTGGAAGATGTATGCCGAGGGCAAGTACAGCGATGTGCGCAGCGCCATCGCCGCCAAGCAGGCTGCCGATTCCAGCTGGGAACCGCCCGCGGACCTCATCGCCCGCCTGAACGAGGCGGAGACGCGCCAGCGCCTCATCAACGCGTCCGACGGCCAGCAGTGGAACACGGTGCTGCGCCT
>JAEZMI010000346.1 GCA_023414975.1 Pseudomonadota bacterium
ACTTTCAAGGGTCCGTGCGCCGGATGAAGGCGCCGAAGGCGCGCGGCCCGTCCGCCACCTCGATATCCGCGATGAGCGCGAGCGTCGCGGTGTCGATCACGCTCAGCGTGTTGCTCTCCCAGTTCGCGACATAGACGCGCGTGCCGTCGCGGCTCGCCGCGATGCCTTCCGGGTAATCGCCGACGGGGATGGCGGCGAGGTGGGCGAGGGTTGCCGTGTCGAACACCGTCACCGTCGAGGCGTACTGGTCGGTGACGAAGGCGCGGCCGTTTGCCAGAGCCACCGCATAAGGCCGCTGGCCGACCTTCACCGTGGCGCGGGCCGCGCGGGCGGGGATGTCGATGATCGTCACGTCGTCGGAGCCGACATTGGCGGTGTAGGCGCGCTTTCCCTGAGCGTCGATGGTGACGCCGAAGGGGCGGGTGCCCACCTTCACCGTGCCCACGCGCGCCAGCGTCGCCGTGTCGATGAAGCTCACCTGATCGGAATCGCGGTCCGCCGACAGCAGCAGCGCGCCGTCCGGCGTCACCGCGAGGCCGGAGGGGGAGTCGCCGACCGCGACCTCGCCCGTGATCGCGCCGCGCGACGCCTCCACCACGACGATCCGGTGGCGGTACCAGTCCGCGACATAGGCCGGGCTGCCGGACGGATGCACGGCGACCCCGAGCGGCCCGCCGCCGACCTCGACGCGGTGCTCCACCGCGCGGGTGGCCGCGTCGATGATGGTCAGCGCCTTGCCGTCGGGCGATGTGACGAAGGCCCGCCTTCCGGCCGGATCGACCGCGATGCCGGCCGGCTTGCCGGGGACGGGCAGGGTGGCGACCACCTTGCCGGTGGGCAGATCGACGATGGAGAGCGTCTGTGCCGGCTGCGAGGTGACGAAGGCTTCGTCCGCGCGGGCCGGCGGAGTGAGGAGAAGGGCGGCGAGGGCCAGCGCCGCGAAAAACTCCCTCCCCGCGGGAGAGGGAGCCAGAAGTGGCGGCGACACCGGATCAGCTACCGCCTTCGATCTGCTTTTTCAGGTTCTCCAGGCCCGCCTTGTAGAGGCCGGTGACGGCGTTGATCGCGGCCTGATCGTCCAGCTCCGGCGGCGGGTCGTTATTGGGGTAGCCGCGGTAGAAGGCGCCGCGCCATTCGACCTCGGACTTGGCGCCGCCATCGGCAGGGGTAACGACGAGCCAGGACGAATAATTGGTGACGGGAAGCACCTTCACGTCGACCTCTTCGATCCGGTACATGAGGGTCATCTTTTCCGGCTCGAGCTTGGCGACCTCTTCCTTCACCGTCGCCCCGTTCTTCAGCGTCAGGGTGCGCTTGGCGCCCGGCGCGTTGCCGCCGGTTCCCTCGGTCTTGGCGACGACGGGAATCCAGCCGCCATCCTGAAAGTTGGAGACGACGGCCCACACCTTCTCCGGCGGGGCGTTGATCGTGATCTTCTCGGAGATCTTCTGGCGGGTCGGGCCGTGCGCCTGCGCGGTGACGGCGCTGACGGCGAGGGTTGCGGCGGCAACGGCCACCGTGAGCAGTTTGAAATCCATCGTTTCCATCCCGGGGCTGGGTACCGTCCGGACTTTTCGCGTCCGTTGTGCCGCAGTCTAGGACCGGATTTCGTTTTCGTGAATACTCGTCGTCGTGGAAAAGTTCCTAACGTGTATTCTTTGAAATTCTTAAGAGAATTCTTTGAGAATTTTAAGAAAGGCGGCGCCGAAGGCTTCGAGCTTGGCGGCGCCGACGCCGCGCACGGAGGCGAGCTCGGCGCGGCTGCGCGGGTGCTCCACCGCCATCTCTTCCAGCGTCTTGTCGGCGAACACCACATAGGCCGGCACGCCGCGCTCGGCCGCGAGTTCACGCCGCAGCGCCTTGAGCCTGCCGAGCAGCGCGCTTTCGGCGGGGGCGAGCTCGGTGGCGCTCTCGCCCCGTCCGGGCTTCTCGCGCCGGCGCTTGGCGGGCGCGCGCAGAGTGAAGGCGCGGGTGCCGCCGAGCACGGCAAGGCCGGTCTCGGTGAGCACCAGCGCGCCGAAGCGTGTGGGGTCGGCATTGAGCGCGCCGGTGGCGACGAGCTGGCGCAGCAAGGCGCGCCATTCGGTGGCCGGCTTGTCGCCGCCCGCGCCGAAATCGGCGAGGCGATCATGGCCGCGCCCGCAAATCTGGTCGTTGCGCTGCCCGGTGACCAGGCCGGCGATATAGGCCGCCCCGTAGCGCTCCCCGCTGGCACGCACGAGGCGCAGAACGAGCTGGGCGTCGCGGCTCGCGTCCACCACCTTGGGCGGGTCGCGGCAGACATCGCAGGCGCCGCAGGCGCGGGCGCGCTCGCCGAAATAGCCGAGCAGCACCGCGCGCCGGCAGGTCACGGCCTCGCAAAAGCCGACCATGGCGTCGAGCCGGCGCGCCTCCACCATCTTGCGCTCGGGCGGCGAGGGCTCCTCGTCGAGAAAGCGGCGGCGGGTGGCGATGTCGCCGGCGGAATAGAGCAGCAGCGCCTCGGCGGCCTGGCCGTCGCGGCCGGCGCGGCCGATCTCCTGATAATAGGCTTCCAGCGTACCCGGCGAATCCGCGTGCAGCACGTAGCGCACGTCCGACTTGTCGATGCCCATGCCGAAGGCGACGGTGGCGACCATCACCACCCCGTCCTCGGCGAGGAACACTTCCTGATTGGCCGCCCGCGCCTCCGGGCTCATGCCGGCATGGTAGGGCAGGGCGCGCACGCCCGCCGCCTGAAGCCGCTCGGCCGTTTCCTCCACCTTCTTGCGGGAGATGCGGTAGACGATGCCGGCGACGCCTTCGCGCGCCCGCACGAAGC
>JAEZMI010000352.1 GCA_023414975.1 Pseudomonadota bacterium
CGCCATGACCGACCACAGCAACACCCCCCGCACCACCCCGCGCGTTTCCGCCACCTTCGACGAGTACACGCTCTCGGAGATCCGCCGCGCGGCGGCCACCGGTATCTATGACATTCGCGGCGCCGGCGCGAAGCGCAAGCTTCCGCATTTCGACGACCTGCTCTTTCTCGGCGCCTCCATGTCGCGCTACCCGCTGGAAGGCTATCGCGAGCGCTGCGACACCTCGGTCGTGCTCGGCACGCGCTTCGCCAAGAAGCCGATCGAGCTGAAGATCCCGATCACCATCGCCGGCATGAGCTTCGGCTCGCTCTCGGCCAATGCCAAGGAAGCGCTCGGGCGCGGCGCCTCGGCCATGGGCACGTCGACCACCACGGGCGACGGCGGCATGACCAATGAGGAGCGCGGGCATTCCACCCAGCTCGTCTACCAGTACCTGCCCTCGCGCTACGGCATGAACCCGGACGACCTGCGCCGCGCCGACGCCATCGAGGTCGTGGTCGGCCAGGGCGCCAAGCCCGGCGGCGGCGGCATGCTGCTCGGCCAGAAGATCACCGAGCGCGTCGCCAAGATGCGCACCCTGCCGCAGGGGATCGACCAGCGCTCCGCCTGCCGCCACCCGGACTGGACCGGGCCGGACGACCTCGAGATCAAGATCGAGGAGCTGCGCGAGATCACCGATTGGGAGAAGCCGATCTATGTGAAGGTCGGCGCGGCCCGCCCCTATTACGACACGGCGCTCGCCGTGAAGTCGGGCGCGGATGTGGTGGTGGTCGACGGCATGCAGGGCGGCACCGCCGCGACGCAGGAGATTTTCATCGAGCATGTGGGAATTCCCACCCTCGCCGCCGTGCGGCAGGCGGTGAAGGCGCTGCAGGATCTCGGCATGCACCGCAAGGTGCAGCTCATCGTTTCCGGCGGCATCCGCAACGGCGCGGATGTGGCGAAGGCTCTGGCGCTCGGCGCGGATGCCGTCGCCATCGGCACCGCGGCCCTCGTCGCCCTCGGCGACAACGACCCCCATTACGCCGCCGAATACGAGGCCCTGGGCAGCAAGCCCGGCGCCTATGACGACTGGCACGAGGGCCGCGACCCGGCCGGCATCACCACGCAGGACCCGGCGCTGATGGCCCGGCTCGATCCGGTGGCGGCGGGCCGGCGGCTCGCCAACTATCTCGCCGTGCTGACGCTGGAGTGCCAGACCATCGCCCGCGCCTGCGGCAAGAGCCATGTCCACAATCTGGAGCCCGAGGACCTCGTGGCGCTCACCATCGAGGCCGCGGCCATGGCCAATGTGCCTCTTGCCGGGACCAACTGGATCCCCGGCGCGAACGGCTCCTTCTGACCAGCTTCACCCCGCGCCACGGCGCGGGGTTTGCATTCCATACCACCTCAACGAGCCCCAGAAGGGGCCGGGGAACAGCGCGAGACCGGAATTGCATCCATGGCCACTGATCACACCGACCTGAAGCACGCCGCCAAGGAACTTGGCATCAAGTACTTCCTCATCTCCTATGTCGACCTGTTCGGCGGGCTGAGGGCGAAGCTGGTCCCCGCCGCCGCCATTGGCGGCATGCAGAAGTCGGGTGCGGGTTTCGCCGGTTTTGCCACCTGGCTGGACATGAGCCCGGCCGATGCCGACCTGTTCGCCGTGCCGGATGCGTCGAGCCTGATCCAGCTTCCCTGGAAGCCGGAAGTGGGCTGGCTCGCCTCCGACCTCGTGATGAACGACGAACTGGTGGCGCAGGCGCCGCGCAATGTGCTGAAGCGCACCATGCTCGCCTCCGAATCCATCGGCTACCAGATGAAGACCGGCGTGGAGTGCGAGTTCTTCCTCACCAATGCCGACGGCACCAAAATCTCCGACGGCGCCGACACCGCCACCAAGCCCTGCTACGACCAGTCCGCCCTGATGCGCCGCTACGAGGTCATCAAGGAAATCTGCGACTCCATGCTTGCGCTGGGCTGGGGTCCCTACCAGAACGACCATGAGGACGCGAACGGCCAGTTCGAGATGAACTGGGACTTTGCCGACGCCCTGGTCACGGCGGACCGCCACGTCTTCTTCAAGTACATGGCCCGCTCGATCGCCGAGAAGCACGGCCTGCGCGCCACCTTCATGCCCAAGCCCTTCATCGAGCTCACCGGCTCGGGCTGCCACATGCACACCTCGCTGTGGAACGGCGAGGAGAACCTGTTCGCGGACGAGGATGGCGAACTCGGCGTCTCCGACCTCTGCTACAATTTCATCGGCGGGCTGATCCACTCGGCCGACGCCATGTGCGCCTTCACCAACCCGACGGTGAATTCCTATAAGCGGATCAATGCGCCGCGGACCATTTCCGGCGCCACCTGGGCGCCGAACACCGTGACCTATACCGGCAACAACCGCACCCACATGATCCGCATTCCCGATGGCGGGCGGCTGGAACTGCGCCTGCCGGACGGCGCGGCCAACCCCTATCTCGCGCCCGCCGCCATGCTGGCGGCCGGTGTGGACGGCATCCAGAACCAGCGCGACCCCGGCAAGCGGCTCGACATCAACATGTACACGGACGGCCACAAGGTGCGCGGCGCCAAGAAGCTGCCGCTCAACCTGCTGGACGCGATCCGCGCGCTGGAGAAGTCGTCCGTGCTGCGCAACGCGCTCGGCGCGCCCGTGGTCGACGGTTACATCAAACTGAAGACCGAGGAGTGGAACGCCTATTCGCGTCACCTCACCCAGTGGGAACGCGACAACACGCTGGACATCTGAGCGGCCCTGCCGCCAGCCATTACCCCAATACCGACGACGGAAACGCGCGAGGAGGAAACCTCGCGCGTTTTTGTTTGGGAACAGGACAGGTTCGCGCAAGGCCCGCGAGGGAAAACCGATGCCGATCGCAATGTCCGGGGACGGGTGACCGGGCAAGCGCAACTCCCGTATGCACCCCCATGGATCGGCTCATGTCCTTCAAGAACCTGCCCTTGATCGGGAAAATTTCGTCACTGCTGCTGCTGCTGGCGGTTTTCGCCTCCGGCCTCATCTATTTCGCCGGCACGAAGCTGCACGAGGTCGACGAGGTCTACAGCGAGGCAGTCCAAGGACCGGTCCTCGCCACGGTCGCCAGCGCCCGCGCGAACCGGAACGTAACCCGGTTCAATCTGGGCACCTATATGGCCCTCACCGCCGTCACGCCCAAGGACAACGATTTCGCCATTGTGGTGCAGAACGAGTCCATCGACGGCTTCTACAAGGAGATGGAGGCGGCGAAGACGCTGTATCCCCCCAAGGCCGAAACAGTGGACGACCTCGTCGGGCGCTTCAAGCAGTACCTGGCGGGAGAGTGCGGCGCCCTCGTCAAGCAGGCCAACGACAGCATGGATCCCTCGGATAACGTCCCGATCGCCCAGAAGTACACGGCCACCTGTTTTCCGATCGCCCTTGGAATCATCCAGGACGTCTCCAAATTCGTCACTGACAACCAGAACTACCTACTGAATCTGAACGAAGAACTCAGCGCGGATACCCACCGCGCGGTGACCCTGGTCTATGCCGGCACGGCTGGCTCGCTCGTTCTCGTCCTCTTCGTCGCCTTCCTCGTGACCCGCATCGGCGTCGTCCGCCCGATCGCCACCGTCAGCCACACGCTGGACGAACTCGCGGCCGGCAAGTTCGACATCACGGTTGACGGCACGGAGCGCAAGGATGAGATCGGCACCATGGCCAAGGCCGCGGAGACGCTGCGCCAGGCCCTGGCGGAAGCCGAGCGGGCACGCGAGGAGGCCCGCCAGGCCCAGATACGTGCTGCCGAGCGCCTCACCGCCGAACGCAACGCCATCGCCGATGATTTCGAGGCGAAGATGGGGTCGCTGGCCAATGCCTTCGCCTCGTCCTCCGGTGAAGTGTCCTCCGCGGCGCGCAACCTCTCGGTCACGGCCGAGGAAACTTCGCGCCAGGCCGTCGCCGTCTCCAACGCCGCGCAGGAGGCTTCCACCAATGTGCAGACGGTCGCCAGCGCCACCGAGGAGATGAGCTCGTCCATCCGCGAGATCGGTTCGCAGGTCACGCAGGCCGCGGCCATCGCCGCCTCCGGCTCGGAGGAAGTCACCCGTGCCGCCGGCGAGATCCGCGAGCTCTCCGACGCCGCCAACAAGATCGGCGAGGTCGTCAGCCTCATCACCGACATCGCCGGCCAGACCAACCTCCTCGCGCTCAACGCCACCATCGAAGCGGCGCGTGCGGGCGAGGCGGGACGCGGCTTCGCGGTGGTCGCCATGGAGGTCAAGCAGCTCGCCGAGCAGACCGCCCGCGCCACGCAGGAAATCGGCGTGAAGGTGCAGGGCATCCAGCAGTCGACCAGCCGGACCGTCACCTCGATCGAGAAGATCGTCGGCACGATCACCCAGATCCGCGACGTGACCTCGATGATCGCCTCGGCGGTGGAGGAGCAGTCCGCCGCGACGCAGGAGATCGCCAGCAACACCCACATGGCGGCGAACGGCACGGGTGCGGTGAACGACAACATCTCCGGCGTCGGGCGTGCGGCGGAGATGACCGGGGCGGCCTCGACGCAGCTTTCCTCGCTGTCGAACGCGCTGACCTCGCAGGCCGGCGACCTGCAGCGCGAAGTCGCCGACTTCGTGCGCAACCTGCGCGCCGGCTGACCGCCGCGCACGGCTCCACGAACAAAGAACCGCCCCGCAGCGATGCGGGGCGGTTTTCGTTTGGCGCCGCGGGGGGACGGGGCCCCGCAATGGGTTCAGCCGGTCATCGCGTCCAGTTCGGCGACGGCGGCGGCGAGGCGGGCGAGGTTTTCGCTCGTATAGGCGCGGTAGTCGAAATCGATGGTGGAGTGCATCTCCGACACCATGCTCCAGAGCGCCTCGCGCAGCAGCGAGGCCACCAGCATGGCCTGCAGCCGCACGATCAGCGCCGGGTCGGGCGCGCGGCCATAATAGAGCGCCAGCATCTGCGTCCGCTGCGCGGCGTCGAATCCGTTGTTCGAGGCGAGGCCGCCGAGATCGAACAGCGGCGTGTTGAAGCCGGCATAGTCCCAGTCGATCAGCCAGAGCCGCGTGCCGTCGTCGATGAAATTGGCGGGCAGCAGGTCGTTATGGCCGAACACGATCTCACTGGGTCCGACGAGGGCCTCCACCCGCTCGGCCAGCGCCGCATAGGCGGGCAGGTCGTCCCTCAGCCGGTGGCCGCCGTCGCGCAGGGCATGGAGATAGGAGCGCAGGACGTGGAAGGTCCAGAAGGCGAGCGCCGGGCCGCGCAGATGGCGGGTCACCTCGACATGGGCGCGGCGCACCAGGTCGACCACGCGCGGCAGGTTCGCCCGCACATCGTCCTCGCCGAAGGTCCGCCCCTCGATGAAGTCGATGACGAGGATGCCCGGTTCGGCGTAGCGCAGGGCCGGCGAAACGCCCGCCGCTTCCGCCGCGCGGGTGGCGGCCAGCTCGTTGAAACGAATGACATTGTGCCGGGGGATGTCGTCGCCCAGCCGAACGACGAAACGTTGCCCGGCATCCTCCACCACGAAATTGGTGTTGGTGATGCCCCCGCCGAGCGGGCGCGGCTCCACCCGCGAGCGCCAGAAGGGCAGGGCGCGGATGCGGTCGGCGGGGGTGGGCATGGGCAGGCTATCCGGTGCGTGAGAGGAGGCGTCGTGCCGGCGGGCAAGGCAATCCGCGTGCCGACGTGTCCGCAATGCTTGCTCGCGGGACGTGGCTTCTCCCCAGAGGGGAGACGATAACCATTCGTTCTCTCAACTGAAAATGCGCGTATTCTCCGGATCGTAGAGCGGGCTGAGATGCAGCCTGGCCGGCACGCGTTCGCCGGCGACTTCCAGCTCGTAACGTCCCGAGAGCAGGAAATCATCGTCCAACCCGCCTTCTGCCCGGCGCACATAGCCATAGCCGATGGGCAGACCGACGGTCGGACCGAAGCCGGCGGAGGCGAGCCAGCCCATGCGCACGCCGTCGCGGTAGATGGTCTCGCGGCCGAGCAGCACCACGGCGGGGTCGGCCACGGTGAAGCCGGCGAGGCGCTTGATGAGGGGCTGGCCCGCCTTCGCCTTCAAGGCCGCGCGACCGATGAAGTCGATGCCGGAGCCGAGCTTCACCGCCCAGCCGAGACCGGCCTCAACGGGCGAGTGGTCCGGCCCGACATCCGAGCCCGAGGCCCAGTAGCCCTTCTCCAGCCGCAAGCTTTCCAGCGCGCGGTAGCCGATATTGGCGATGGCGAACTCAGCTCCCGCCGCCATCAGCGCCTCATAGACGCTGGCGGTGAATTCGGTGGGGATGTGCAGCTCATAGCCGAGCTCGCCAGCATAGGTGAGGCGCAGCACCCGCACCGGCGCGCCGGCGAGGCGGATGTCGCGCAGCGACGCATAGGGGAAGGCGGCGTTCGACACGTCCTCGCGCGTCAGCTTCTCGATGAGCGCCCGGCTGTTCGGGCCGATCAGCGTCAGCACGCCATAGGCCGAGGTGACGTCCAGGAGATGGGCGTCCAGCCGGTCCGGAATGTTGCGGCGGATCCAGTCGAAATCATGCGTCGCCGCGCCCGTACCGGCGATGAGGTAGTAGGAATCGGCCGCGAGCCGGGCGACGGTGATGTCGCATTCGATGCCGCCGCGCCTGTTGAGCATGGGGGCGTAGGTCACACTGCCCACCGGGCCGGCGACATCCGCCGCGCTGATGACGGACAGCGCCGCTTCGGCGTCGCGACCGACCAGCAGGAACTTCGCGAAGGAGCTTTGGTCGAGAATAGCGAGCGAGGCGCGGGCGGCGCGGTTCTCGCGCATTACCGCGTCCGCCCAGTTCGGCCGGCCATAGGTGTAGATGTCGCGCGCCGCTTCGCCGGCGGCGGCGAACCAGTTCGGCCGTTCCCAGCCCAGCTTTTCGCCGAACACGGCGCCCTGCGCGGCCAGGCGCTCGTAAAGCGGGGAGCGGCGCAGCGGGCGGCCGCTGGCGTGCTCCTCATGCGGCCAGGCGATGGTGTAGTGCTTGCCATAGGCTTCGAGCGTGCGGGCGCGCACCCAGGCGACATCCTGATGGTTGCGGCCGAAACGCAGAATGTCGACCGGCGAGAGATCGTAGGGCGGGCGCCCATCGCCGGCGATCCATTCCGCCAGCGCCTTGCCCGCCCCGCCGCCCGAGGCGATGCCGAAGGCGTTGAAGCCGGCGCCGACATAGAAGCCGGTGAGTTCCGGGGCCTGGCCGAGGATGAAATTGCCGTCCGGGGTGAAACTCTCCGGGCCGTTGATCAGTTCCTTGACGCCCGCCGTCTCCAGCGCGGGCACCCGCCCCAGCGCCAGCTCCATGATCGGCTCGAAATGATCGAAATTCGAGGGCAGGAGCTGGAAGTTGAAGCCGGCGGGAATGCCGTCCTCGGCCCAGGGAATGGGGTTCGGCTCGTAGCCGCCCATGACGAGGCCGCCGACCTCCTCCTTGTAATAGGTCAGGCGGTCGGGATCGCGCAGGGTCGGCAGGTCCGGCGTCACGCCCTCGATCCGCTCCGTGACCATGTACTGGTGCTGCACGGAAACGAGCGGCACGTTCACGCCCGCCATGGCGCCGACCTCGCGCGCCCATTGGCCGGCGCAGTTCACCACGATCTCGCAGGCGATATCGCCGCGATCGGTGCGCACGCGGGTGACGCGGCCCTTCTCCACGGTGAGGCCGGTGACGGTGGTGTCTTCCCAGATGGCGACGCCGTTCATGCGCGCGCCCTTGGCGAGCGAGGCGGTGATGTCGGAGGGATTGGCCTGCCCGTCCGTCGGCAGGAAGGCGGCGCCGACGACATCCGACACATCCATCAGCGGCCAGAGTTTCCGGGCTTCCTGCGGGGTGAGCAGGTGCATGTCCAGCCCGAAGGAACGTGCGGTGGTGGCCTGGCGCTTCACCTCGGTCCAGCGTTCGGCGTTGCAGGCGAGGCGCAGGCCGCCATTCATCTTCCAGCCCGTGGCGAGGCCGGTTTCGGCCTCCAGCGTGCGGTAGAGCTTCACGCTTTCGCCGAGCAACTGGGTGATGTTGGCGTTGGAGCGCAGTTGGCCGACGAGCCCGGCGGCGTGGAAGGTGGAGCCGGAGGTGAGCTTGTGTTTCTCCACCAGCACGGTATCGCGATAGCCCATCTTGCCGAGGTGATAGGCGGTCGAGGCGCCGATGATGCCGCCGCCAATGATGACGATCCGGGCCTGGGTGGGGAAGGCGGCCATCGCGAGCTTTCCTGATTGAAGAGGACGGCGGGGAGGTTCGGGCGAGGCGCCGGGCTATGTCAACATGTTTCCACATAATGCCACGAATTTTGTGGGTTTGCTGTGCGCCTGGCTATGACGGTACGCGGGCGGCAGCACTTCGGCGTGCCCCGAGGCCGGCCGCTGGCCGGCGCCGCGGCACGACGGGCGTCGTTACTCCACGAACGATCGTGTCCCGGACGCTCGGAGCGTGCGCGCAGAGCGAGCCGGGACCCAGCGGAAGGGTCTTTGGCCCAAAATCTTCCTTGGGACCCAAGAATCTTTGGCCAAAGAGTTTTCTCTGGGCCCCGGATCATCGCCGCGCGCGGCGCGGCTCGTCCGGGGAACGAGGGCTTACGTGGTCATCACCGATCTTGGGGGGCACGACGGGCGCGGCGGGGAAAGACGTGGACGGCCGGGTCGAGCCCGATCACGACGGGGCGAGGGATGGGGGCGGGGTGAGGCCAAGGGACGGCGCGCCGGGCTCAGGCCCAAGGGCCGGGTACCGCCCGTCAGTCCCGCGACCAGGGCCGGAAATGCTTGGAGAGCTTCAGCCCCTGCGCCTGATAGTTGGAGCCGAGGCCCTCGCCGTAGAGGGTGCGGGGGCGCTCGATCATGCGTTCATAGACGAGGCGGCCGACGATCTGGCCGTCTTCCAGGATGAACGGCACCTCGCGCGAGCGCACTTCCAGCACCGCGCGTGCGCCCGAACCGCCGGCGGCGTCATGGCCGAAGCCGGGATCGAAGAAGCCGGCATAGTGCACGCGGAATTCGCCGACCAGCGGGTCGAACGGCACCATCTCGGCGGCATGGCTCGGCGGCACATGCACGGCTTCCTTGGAGGCGAGGATGTAGAAGGCGTCGGGATCGAGCACCAGCTCGCGGCGCCCGCGCGTCACCAGGGGCTCCCAGAAATCCTCGACCTCGCAGGCCGCGCGGCGGTCCACGTCGATCACCGCCGTGTGCCGCTTGGCGCGGAAGCCGAGCAGGCCGCCGAAACCCGCGCCGGAGAGGTCCACACTGACGGCGATGCCGCCGCCGGCCGTGTCCGGCGTCGCGCTGTCGACCAGCCGGTCGGCGCTGTTGAGGGCGGCGAGCGCGGCTTCATCCAGGCGCGCATCGCCGCGCCGGAACCGGATCTGCGACAGGCGCGAACCCTGCCGCGCCAGAATGGGGAAGGTGCGCGGGCTGATCTCCAGATAGAGCTTGCCCTCATAGCCCGCGGGCACGATGTCGAAGGCGCGCGAGCGGTCGGCGATGACGCGGGTGAACACGTCGAGCCGCCCGGTGGAGCTTTTCGGGTTGGCCGAGGCGGCGATGTCGGCGGGCAGCGCCAGCGCCTCTTCCAGCTCGACGAGATAGACGCAACCGGTCTCCAGCACCTCGCCTTCGGTGAGGTCGAGCTTGTGCAGGGCGAGGCGCCCCAGCCGGTCCGCCACCGTCTCGGTCGGGCCGGGCAGGAAGCTCGCGCGGATGCGCCAGGCGGTGGGGCCGAGCCGCAGGTCGAGGCTGGCCGGCTGCACCTGGTCGCCGTCGAAGGGACGCGCCGTGCGGATGGCGCCCCGCGCGGCCAGTGCCTCGATGGCATGGCCGGGCAGGATGCCCTCGCCGATGAGACCCGATTGCGTCACGTCGCCCGCTCCCGTCCCCTGCCGCGCCGCCCAAGCCCGGCGCACGTTCCGTTCGGTTTAACGGACACGCCCCTTGACGCCAAGCCGGGTGCGGGAGTAATCCCGCCGGGAACGTGGTCATTTGAGCCGGCCGGCTTGCCGCCACGCTAAATAAGGTTGCTAAAAAGGTCGGGGCCGCGCAGCGCATGCGCGTGGGCGTTCCCGGTCTGTCGAGAGATAGCGGAGCCGCCCGATGAGCCAGAACGACAAGCTTTCCCCCGCCGAGATCGCCCAGCTTCGGCCCGACACGCGCCTCGTCCAGGGCGGTATCCTGCGCTCGCCCTTCGGCGAGACCGCCGAGGCGCTCTACCTCACCCAGGGCTATGTCTACGACACCGCCGAGCAGGCCGAGGCCCGCTTCAAGGGCGAGGACCCCGGCTTCATCTACACGCGCTATTCCAACCCGACGGCGGCCATGTTCGAGAGCCGCCTCGCGCTGCTGGAAGGCGCGGAGGTCGCCCGCGCCACTGCCTCCGGCATGGCGGCGGTGACGGCCTCGCTGCTCTGCCAGCTCAGGAGCGGCGACCATGTGGTGGCGGCGCGCGCGCTGTTCGGCTCCTGCCGCTATGTGATCGAGGAACTGCTGCCGCGCTTCGGCGTCGCCACGACGCTGGTGGACGGCACGGACCTTTCCGCCTGGCAGGCGGCGGTGCGGCCGGAGACGAAGGTCTTTTTCCTGGAGAGCCCGACCAATCCGACGCTGGAGCTGGTCGATATCGCCGGCGTCGCGGCGATCTCGAAGGCGGCGGGCGCCTGCCTCGTGGTGGACAACGTCTTCGCCACCCCCATGCTGCAAAGCCCGCTGGCCCTGGGGGCGGACGTCGTCGTCTACTCCGCGACCAAGCACATTGACGGGCAGGGCCGGTGCCTGGCGGGCGTCGTGCTGTGCTCGGAGAAGTTCCTTGCCGACCATCTCCAGACCTTCCTGCGCCAGACCGGCCCGTCGGTTTCGCCCTTCAATGCCTGGGTGATGCTGAAGGGGTTGGAGACCTTGCCGCTGCGCGTCGAGCGCGCGCAGGCGACCGCCACGACGCTCGCCGACCGGCTGGCGGGGCAGGGCAAGATCGGCAAGGTGATCTACCCCTACCGCGCCGACCACCCCCAGCACGCGCTCGCCAAGCGCCAGATGCGCGGGGGCGGCACGCTCGTGACCTTCGAGGTCGAGGGCGGCAAGGCGGGTGCGTTCCGCTTCCTCAACGCGCTGAAGGTGGTGCGCATCTCCAACAATCTCGGCGATGCCAAGAGCCTCATCACCCACCCCGCGACCACGACCCATCAGCGCTTCACCCCCGAGGCGCGGGCGGAAATGGGCATTTCCGACGGCATGGTTCGCCTCTCCGTCGGCCTCGAACATGTCGACGACCTGAGCGAGGACGTCGCGCGGGCGCTGGCCGCCGTGTGACCGCCCGGCGCGGTGCGGCGGGGCGACGACGTCCCGCCCGGCGGCGCAGATTTGTTCCCGGCGGGCGCGTCCTCCCCCTTGCCTTGCCTCCGGCGCGCCTTTCATTAACACAGGAGAAGAGTTGGAGACGGGCATGTACCGAGCGACCACGCGGGGCGTTCAGATCACGGTGACGCCGCGCTTCGCGCCGGAGCGATCCGACCCCGAGCGCGGGCAGTATTTCTGGTCCTACACGGTCGAGATCCTCAATCTGGGCGCCGAGGCCGTCCAGCTCCGGGCGCGGCACTGGGTCATCACCGATGCGCTGGGCCGGGTGCAGGAAGTGCGGGGGGCGGGCGTCGTCGGCGAACAGCCGGTGCTGCCGCCGGGGGGCCATTTCGAATATACGAGCGGCGTCCCGCTGCCGACCGCGACCGGCATCATGGAGGGCCGGTACGACATGGTCACGCAGGCCGGCGAACCCTTCGACGCGGCCGTTCCCGCCTTCTCGCTCGACCTTCCCGGCCTCGCGCGGACGCTGAATTGACCGGCGGACGGCGCGCCGCGCCGCGGCGTGCCATCGCCAGCTTCCGGCGCGCGGGCGAAGCGGCTATGGTGCAGGCCTTCGCTGCCCGTCCCCGCCGCGCCATTCGCCGAGCCCTCTCGCCTTGAGCAACGGTCTGCCCCACCCGTGATCGACCTGCGCCCGATCGCCGCCATACTGGGCGTTCTGCTCGCCGTGCTCGGCACGACCATGATGATCCCCGCTCTCGTGGACCTCATCGCCGGCGAGCGCGATTTCCTCGCCTATGCGGCCAGCGCCGTCATCACCGCCTTTGTCGGGTTGTCGCTCTGGCTGGCGGGCCGCTCGGGCGAGGTGGAACGGCTGAGCATCCGGCAGGTCTTCATCCTGACGGCCGCGAGCTGGGTGCTGCTCTCGTTCTTCGCGGCCATTCCCTTCATGTGGGGCGAGGCGAACCTGAACTTCGCCGACGCCTATTTCGAGGCGATGAGCGGGCTGACCACCACCGGCGCCACGGTCGTCTCCAACCTCGACACCCGCCCGCCCGGCGTGCTGATCTGGCGCGCCTTCCTGCACTGGTACGGCGGCATCGGCATCATCGTCATGGCGATGGCGCTGCTGCCCATGCTGCATATCGGCGGGATGCAGCTGTTCCGCGCCGAATCCTCCGACAAATCGGAGAAGGTGCTGCCGCGCGCGGGGCAGATGGCGAAGGGCATTCTCGGCAGCTACCTGCTGCTCACCTTCGTGTGCGCGCTGACCTATGCCTTTCTCGGCATGAGCGTCTTCGACGCCGTCGCCCACGCCATGTCGACCATCTCCACGGGCGGGTTTTCCACGCACGACGCCTCGATCGGCTTCTTCAAGAGCGCGGCCATCGACTATGCGGCGATCGTTTTCATGCTCGCCGGCTCGCTGCCCTTCGTGCTGTATCTGCGGGTGCTCGCGGGCGATTTCAGCCGCATCTTCGCCAATACCGAGGTGCGGCTGTTCCTCACGCTGGTCGCCGTCTTCACGCTGATCTCAACGTTCCAGCAGGTGAGCGGGGGCATCGCGCTGGGCGAGACGGCGCTGCGGCAGGCGCTGTTCAACGTCGTCTCGCTGATGTCGACCACCGGCTTCGTCATGGTGGACTACACCCATTGGGGGCCGCCGACCGACGCGCTCTACTTCGTCGTCATGTTCCTCGGCGCCTGCACCGGCTCCACCGCCGGCGGCATGAAGACCTTCCGCATCGCCATTCTCGGCTCGGCGCTGGTGCAGCACCTCAAGCGCATCATCTACCCGAGCGGCGTGTTCCCGGTGCGCTATGGCGGCAAGCCGATCGGCGACGAGGTGGTGGCGTCGGTGCTCGGCTTCGCCTTCCTCTATCTCGCCAGTTTCCTCATCATCGCCATCGCCATCAACAGTCTCGGCTTCGATCTTCTGTCGGCGCTGTCGCTGTCGATCACCTCGCTGGCCAATGCGGGGCCGGGGCTCGGCCCGCAGGTGGGGCCGGCGATGAACTTCGCCAGCCTGCCCGACCATGTCGTCTGGCTGCTCTCCTTCGCCATGCTGCTGGGCCGGCTGGAATTGTTCACCGTTCTCGTGCTGATCCTGCCGAGTTTCTGGCGGCGCTAGTTGGGCGGTGCAGCAAACCCCTTTATGCTGGCGACCTGACCGCGACGGGGACTGCCTCCATGCTTGCCGCACGAACGACGACCGAGGAACTGCTCGCCTACCTCGTCGCCTTCGACACCACGAGCCGCAATTCCAACCTCGCCCTGATCGACTTCGTGCGCGACTACCTCGCCGCCTACGGGGTGGAGAGCGTCATCATCCCGGAGGCGAGCGGGCAGAAGGCCAGCCTCTTCGCCACCATCGGGCCGAAGGATGTCGGCGGCGTCTGCCTCTCCGGCCATTCCGACGTGGTGCCGGTGGATGGTCAGCCCTGGAGCACCGATCCCTTCACGCTGACGCCCAAGGACGACCGCGTCTATGGCCGCGGCTCCTGCGACATGAAGGGCTTCGTCGCCACCTGCCTCGCCATGGTGCCGCAGATGACGGCGGCAAAGCTCGCGACCCCGATCCATCTTCTCGTCTCCTATGACGAGGAGATCGGCTGCACCGGCGTGGTGCCCGCCGTGCGCCGGCTGGGGGTGGATCTTCCGCTGCCGCGCGCGTGCATCGTCGGCGAGCCGACCTCGATGCGGGTGGTGGACGCGCACAAATCGGGCATCGCCTATATGACCACCGTGACCGGGCGGGAGGCGCATTCCTCCATGCCGCAGCTCGGCGCCAATGCGATCTTCGCCGCGGCCGAGCTGGTCGGCGAACTCGACCGCATCCGCGCCGACCTGATCGCGGCGGGGGACCCGAGCGGACGGTTCGATCCCCCGAATACGACGCTGCAGGTGACGGTGATCGACGGCGGCACGGCCGGGAACATCGTGCCGCGCCAATGCGCCATCCGGTGGAATGTGCGTGGCCTGCCGGGATTCGACGAGGCGGCGCTGCTCAGCCGCTTTGCCGCCTTTGCCGAGGGCACGGTGCTGCCGAAGCTGCGGGCGAGCGCGCCCGAGGCCAGCATCACCACGGACTTTATCTACAAGGTGCCGCCGCTCGCGCCGCAGACCGGCTCGCAGGCCGAGCTTCTGGCGCTGCGCCTCGCCGGGCAGAACCGCACCTATACGGTCGCCTATGGCACCGAAGGCGGGCACTTCCAGGCGCAGGGCATTCCCACCGTGATCTGCGGGCCGGGCTCGATCGACCAGGCGCACAAGCCGGACGAGTTCATCGAGGTGAGCCAGTTGCGCGCCTGCGAACGGTTCCTCGCGGGGCTGATCGCCGAGTGCGCGGCGTAGGGGCCTTCTAGGGGCGCGTCATCCCGGACGGCCGCACCCGATGCCGGCACCGGGTGTCCGCAGGCAGGTGAAGGACGCGGGGTATCGCCCCTCACACCTCGTCATCCCGGACGGCTGCAGGCCGATCCGGGATCGGGTGCCGCGTTGAGCGCAGGACGTTGGGTGCAGGGCGCGGAGCGGGAGCCGATCCCGGCTCTGCGGCTTCGCCAGAGCCTGCCCTTGGGCTTGCCGAAGGCAAGACCCGAGGGACCGGGATGACGCCTGATGAGGAGCGGTGGCCGAGGGGGAACCCCAGCCGCGCCCGTCAGTTAGCGGGCGCGTCCCCGCCTTCATCCGCCCCCACCACATCCTCGACCCTGAAGCCGTAGTTCCGGCCGCAGAACTCGCAGGTGACGGTGATGCGGCCATCCTCGACGAGGCTCTCGCGCTCCTCGCGCGAAAAGCTCTTCAGCACGCCCTCCACCCGCTCCTGCGAGCAGGAGCATTTGGCGACCACGGCCTCGGCATCGAAGACGCGCACGCCGCGCTCGTGGAACAGCCGGTAGAGCAGGCGTTCGCTGGAAAGCTCGCTGTCCACCAGCTCGACATCCTCCAGCGTGCCGACGAGCGACTGCGCCTCCATCCAGGCGTCGTCGTCGTCCGCCTGCGGCAGCTCGGTGCCCTCCGGCGCGTCGCCGGGGTGGAGATCGACGGGGCGCAGCCTTCCGCCCTCGGTTGGCAGGAACTGGACCATCAGCCCGCCGGCGCGCCAGGAGGAGGCGGCGCCGCCCGCATGCATCTCTTCCGCCACGGCGAGGCGCACGCGCGTCGGGATCTGTTCCGACTGGGTGAAATATTGATGCGCGGCCGCTTCCAGCCCCGCGCCTTCCAGCGCCACGACGCCCTGATAGCGATTGACGCTGAGGCCCTGGTCGATGGTCATGGCGAGGTGGCCGTGGCCGAGCAGCGCGCCGCTATCCGTGCCGAGACCGGCCGCCTGAAGGGCGGCGAGACGCTCCGCGTCGAAGCGGGCATAGGCGCGCACGTCCTGCGGGGCGGTGAAGTCCACCACCAGCAGGTCGACGGGGCCATCAGTCCGGGTCTGCAGGATGAAGCGGCCGGTGATCTTCAGCGTCGAGCCGAGCAGCACGGTGAGCGCCACCGCCTCGCCCAGCAGGCGCTTCACCACCGGCGGGTAATCATGATGGGCGAGCACGGCGTCGAGCGTCGTGCCCAGGCGCACGACCCGGCCGCGCACGTCGAGCCCGTCGACGTGGAAGGGGGTCACGCGGTCATCCACCGCCTCGGCGGAGGGGGCGCGGGAAAGAAATTCGGGATGTTCTGTCATGTCGCCCGCCCATATGGGTGCGAGGGAGAAGTTTCGCGAGGGGCCGCGATCAAGCCGCGCGCGAGGCCGGAGGCGTGATGAGAGGCCCGGCCGGGAAGCTCCCGCGCGGGAGCCTATCCGCACGGGAACATGCCTTCGCCGGGATCCGACCCCCGGCGAAGGCCGGGATTGCCCGCTCAAGCCTGCCCCGCTCGGGTTTGCCCGCTCAGGCGGCCGCGCCCTCAAGGCACCAGGCCAGGATGCCCTTCTGCGCGTGCAGCCGGTTCTCGGCCTCGTCGAACACCACGGACTGCGGGCCGTCCATCACCTCATCCGTCACTTCTTCCCCGCGATGGGCGGGAAGGCAGTGCATGAAGATGGCGTCGCGCGCCGCGCGCTTCATCAGCGCGCTGTTGACCTGGTAGGGCTTGAGCAGGTTGTGGCGGCGCTCGGCCTCGGCATCGCCCATCGACACCCAGGTGTCGGTGACGACGCAATCCGCGCCTTCCACGGCCTCCTCGGCGCGGTGGCCGAAGCGCACCTTCGCGCCTGTCTTCTTCACCCAGTCGACCAGCGCGGGGCGCGGGGCAAGCTCCGGCGGCGTGGCGACGTTCAGCACGAAGTCGAAACGTTCCGCCGCGTGGACCCAGGAGGTCAGCACGTTGTTCGCGTCGCCCGTCCAGGCGACGGTGCGGCCGGTGATGGAGCCCTTATGCTCCTCGAAGGTCATCACGTCCGCCATGATCTGGCACGGATGGCTCTCGCGGGTGAGGCCGTTGATGACTGGCACGCTGGCATGGGCCGCCAGCTCCTCCAGCGCCTTGTGGTCGAGGATGCGGATCATGATGGCGTCGACATAGCGCGAGAGCACCTTGGCGGTGTCGGCGATGGTCTCGCCGCGGCCAAGCTGCATCTCCGCGCCGGTCAGCATGATGGTCTCGCCGCCGAGCTGGCGCATCGCGACGTCGAAGGAGATGCGCGTGCGCGTCGAGGGCTGGTCGAACACCATGGCCAGCACCTTGCCGGCGAACGGCTTCTCGGCGGCGACCTCGCGGCGGCGGCTCTTCAGATCGTGCGAGAAGCGCATGAGCGCCCGCAATTCTTCCGCCGGGAGGACGTCGAGGTCGAGGAAATGCTTCACGGCGCCGGCCGTGTGTCCATTCGTGCCGCTCATGCTGCCGCTCCCTTCACGGCGCCGGCCTTGAGGCCGCTTTCGATCTTCGTGCAGGCGGCATCCAGCCGGGTGAAGGCCGCGTCGATTTCCGCCGCGCCGATGGTGAGCGGGGGCAGGAGGCGGACCACGTTGTCGCTCGCCCCCGGCACCAGCATGCCCTCCTCGCGCAGCGCGGCGATGAGGTCGGTGTTCGGCACATGGGTGCGGATGCCCAAAAGGAGGCCCTCGCCGCGGATCTCCTCGATCACGCGCGGATGGCGGTCCTTCAGCTCGGCGAGCTTCTGGCGCAGCCGGCCGGCGGTGTCCTGCACCTGGTCGAGGAAGCCGTCGGCCAGCACCACGTCGAGCACCGCATTGGCGACCGACATGGCGAGCGGGTTGCCGCCATAGGTCGAGCCATGGGTGCCCGCCGTCATGCCGCGCGCGGCTTCTTCCGTGGCGAGGCAGGCGCCGACGGGGAAGCCGCCGCCGATGCCCTTGGCCACCGCCATGATATCCGGCGTGATGCCGGCCCATTCATGCGCGAAGAGCCGCCCGGTCCGCCCGACGCCGCACTGCACCTCGTCGAGGAGGAGCAGGATGCCGTGGGCGTGGCAGAGCGCGCGCAGCTCGCGCAGGAACGACCAGGAGGCCGAGCGCACGCCGCCCTCGCCCTGCACCGGCTCCAGCAGGATGCCGGCGGTTTCCGGCCCGATGGCGGCCTTCACCGCGTCGAGGTCGCCGAAGGGCACATGGTCGAAGCCCGGCATCTCGGGGCCGAAGCCTTCGAGGTACTTCGCATTGCCGGCGGCGGCGATGGTCGCCAGCGTGCGGCCATGGAAGGCGCCGTTGAAGGCGATGATGCGGTTGCGCTCCGGATGGCCGCCGACGAAATGATAGCGGCGCGCCATCTTGATGGCGCACTCCAGCGCTTCCGCACCGGAATTGGTGAAGAACATGGTGTCGGCGAAGGTCGCCTCGATGAGACGCTTGGCGAGCCGCTCGCCGCCCTCGATGCGGAACACGTTGGAGATGTGCCAGAGCTTGCCGGCCTGCTCGGTGAGCGCGGCGACGAGATGCGGGTGCGCGTGGCCCAGCACGTTCACGGCGATGCCGGCGGTGAAGTCGAGATATCGCTGCCCGTCGCGCGTGAACAGCCAGGCGCCTTCGCCCCGCTCGAATACGAGGTTCACACGGTTGTAGGTCGGCAGGACGGGGTCGATCACCACTCCCCTCCATCTCTTCTTCAAATGCCCGAGCGATCAGACAGGGGCAGGCCCAAAACGAAACGTGCCGCCCTTGCGGGGGCGGCACCCGAGATCGCGGATTTTATAGAAGAACCCTTGAGGGTCAATATTGCGCGGGGCCCTAAGATGGCGCGCATGGCGGGAAAGGCGGGCCGAAGAACGGCCCGCCCCGTGTTCATTCCTGCTCGGCCTCGAAGATCCACAGCTCGCGCGTCGGCTGCGGCTTGCCGGGAATGTCGGTCATGCCGAGAAAGGCCGGGATACGGCGTTTCTGCTCCGCGCTCAGCGCGTCCACTAGCGGCTTGGCGGCGGCGATGACCGATTTGAGATCGGCCGCGCGCGCGGCTTCGGCATCGGCGACACGCTCGAGCACGTCGAGGAAGTCCTGCGCGGGCTCCGCCTTGACGCGGGCCGCCGCCCGCTCATTGGCGTTCTTGGCGGCCTGCCTTATGGCGGAATCCACCGGCGGCCAGAGCTTTTCCTGGTCCGGGGTGAGGCCGATCACGGTCTTCAGCGCAATGAGCCGGGCGTCGAGCGTCGCCTGGGCGTCGGCATCGGAATAGATGTCGATCATGGTGACGGCGGGTTCCGCCGGCGCGTTGGCGGGAGGCGCGCTCTGCGCGCTCGCGGGCAGGGCGAGGGCGAGCGAAAGGGCGGCGCCCGCCAGAAGGCGGGGCATGAGGCGCAGGGTCTGGGTC
>JAEZMI010000020.1 GCA_023414975.1 Pseudomonadota bacterium
CGCCTCGCGCAGCGGTATCATGACGCCGCCCCTGACGATTGCCGGCGTCGACGTGACGGCCGAGCGGCTGGATGTCCGCAGCGCTCATGCCTGCCACGACTTCGTCGCGCGGATGCAGGCCCGGCACGGCCGCATCGCAGGCGTCATCCACACCGCCATGGTGCTCGACGACGCGCTGATCCGCGACCTCGACCGCGCGCGCTTCGAGGCCGTGCTGGCGCCCAAGATCGACGGCGCGCGCCATCTCGATGCGGCAACGGCGGCGCTAAAGCTTGATTATTTCGTGCTTTTCTCGTCCGCGACGACACTTGTCGGCAATCCCGGCCAAGCGGCTTATGTCGCCGCGAACGGCTATCTCGAAGCGATCGCCCGCCGGCGCCGCGCGGAAGGAAAGCCGGCTCTCGCCATGCTCTGGGGGGCGATTTCGGACGCCGGCGTTCTCGCCCGCGATGGCGCGACGTCGGAGAAGCTCAGCCGCCGCCTCGGCCTTGGCCTGCTCACCGCCGAAAAGGCGCTGGACGCGCTCGGCCGCGCCCTGACCGATCCCGCCGCGCCTGCCACGCGGGTCCATGCGCCGATCGACTGGCGCGCGGCGCGCGAACTGGCGGTGATGCGCGGCGCCAGCTTTGCCCCTCTGCAGTCCCATGCGGAGGAGAGCGGCACGGGCGCGGAGGGGGGCGATCTCGCCGATCTCATCCGCGACCAAAATGATGCGGAAGCAAGAGGTACAATAATACGACTTCTCGCCGGCGAGGTTGCCCGCATCCTGCGCCTGCCCGTGGAATCCATCGAACCGAGCCGGCCGCTGAGCGACATCGGCATGGACTCGCTGATGGCGCTTGAACTCGACATGGAAATGCAGCGCCGCCACAAGGTCGCGCTGCCCATGCTCGGCCTCGGCGCCGGCGCGAGCCTTCAGGATGTCGGCGACAAGGTTCTGCGCAAGCTGCGGCCCTCGGCGGAGGCGGGCGAAACCAGCCCCATCGTCGCGCCGGGGCTGCATCTGTCCACCGAGGCCCAGGGTCTCGCCGACCGCCATCTGCGTGTCGAGCCGGCGACCGTGGAAGTGCTGCAGGCGCGCGTTGCCGCGGAACTGCGCCGGGACGGGAGCCTTACGCGATGAGCCTCCTGGATACCCGCAAGAACACACGCCAAGATGCCGGCCAGGATACCGGCCAAGACACCCGTCAGGACACGCGTCAGGACACGCGCCTCGACGGCGCCGCGCGCAGCGCCCTTCTCGCCCGCATGCGGGGACGGCCTGTGGGTGAAAGCGCCGCGCCGGCGCCCACTTACGACACCTCCTTCGAGACCCTGCCGGGCTTCGAGGAGTTGCGGATCATGCGCACGGCGGGCGAAGTCCTCGGCATCGGCAACCCGTTTTATCGGCCGCATGAGGGCTGCGCCGGCGCCACCACGCTGATCGAAGGGCGGGAGGTCATCAATTTTGCCTCCTACGATTATCTCGGGCTCAACGCCCACCCGGCGGTCCGGCAGGCGGCGCATGAAGCGATATCAAAATACGGCACGAGCGTTTCGGCCAGCCGGCTGGTGGCGGGCGAGCGGCCGTTTCATCGCGAACTGGAAGCCGCTCTCGCCAGCCTGCATGGCGCGGACGACGCGGTCGTCTTCGTGTCCGGCCATGCGGCGAACGTCGCCACCATCGGCAGCCTGCTCGGCGCCGACGACGTCGTCTTCCACGACGCGCTGATCCACAACAGCATCATCGTCGGCGCTGAACTCTCCGGCGCCCGCCGCCGCAGCTTCGCGCATAACGATCTCGACGCCCTCGAAGCGATGCTGGAAACGGAACGCGCCGCCAGCAAGCGCGCCCTGATAGTGGTCGAGGGCCTCTATTCTATGGACGGCGACATGCCGGACCTCGCCCGCCTGGTCGCGCTGAAGGAGCGTTTCGGCGCGTGGCTGATGGTGGATGAGGCGCACAGCATCGGCGTTCTCGGTGCGCGCGGCCATGGGCTGGCCGAGCTGGCGGGGATCGACACTGGCCGCGTCGACATCTGGATGGGCACGCTGTCCAAGTCTCTGGCCTCTTGCGGCGGCTATATCGCCGGCGCGCAGGCGCTGATCGACTTCCTGAAGGCGAGCGCGCCCGGCTTCGTCTACAGCGTCGGCCTGCCCCCGGCCGCCAGCGCCGCCGCCCGCGCGGCCCTTGCCGTGATGGACGACGAGAGCGACCGCGTCACCCGCCTGACGGCCAATTCGCGCCTCTTTCTGGAAACCGCGCGGTCGGCGGGCCTCGACACGGGCACGGCGCAGGGTCACGCCATCGTGCCGGTGATGGTGGGGGATTCCCTCAAGGCGGTCATGCTGTCCGAACGGCTGCTCGCGCGCGGTATCAACGTACTCCCGATCATTCACCCGGCGGTGCCGCATCGCTCCGCGCGGCTCCGCTTCTTCATCAGTGCCACCCATGACGACGACCAGATCCGCACCGCGGTCCGCGTGGTCGCCGAGGAGATGGCGCATTGCGACGACCTGATGGCCGGGCTTGGCCTGACGTTATTGAGCGCCGACCCGACGGGCCTTGCGCCCGTCCTGGCGCCGGAGAGTGCAAAATGAAAGTCGTTCTGGACATCACGCGGCTGCTGCGGCGATCGGGCCAGCACACACCAACGGGCATCGACCGCGTGGAACTGGCATATGCCCGCCATCTCCTCTCAACGCCGGACTATGAAAGCCGCGCCGCTTTCGTCGCACGGCTGCGCGCGACCACATGGTATCTTGATGCCGACACGGTGTCATCCTTCGTCGACACGTTGGCTTTGCGCTGGAAGATGTCGGAAGCGCGCGTGACCAAGCGCGAGCTCTTCGCCATCGAGCGCTTCCTCGGCCAGCCGACCGGTTCGCTCGCCGATCTCGAACCGCCCTCCGCGCCGCGCTCCGCTCTTCCGGACATGCTGCCGCCGCTGCGCCGACTGTTCTCACCGATCAATCTTCTCCCCCGCCTGCTCCGCCGCCGCAACGCCGACGGGGCGGTCTATCTCAATGTCTCACATGAGGGGCTGAACTCGGCGAACGGCATGCGCTCCATGGCCCGCGGCCAGCGCATGAAGCCGATGTTCCTGGTTCATGACCTCATCCCGCTGACGCACCCCGAATATGTACGCCCCGGCGATGCGGAGAAGCACGAGATGCGCATGCGCACCGTGCTCACGTCGGCCAATGCCATTGTCTGCAATTCCCGCCATACGATGGGCGAACTGAACGATTTCGCGGAGCGTTGCCGCCTTCCCGTCCCTGAAACGGTCGTGAGCCCTCTCGGAATCGAGGACGAGTTTGACGGGCGGGAGTTCGCCAATGTCACCACCCACCCCTTCTTTCTGACCATCGGCACGATCGAGCCGCGCAAGAACCACCTCGTGCTGCTGCATGCCTGGCGTGTGCTGGTGGAAAAGCTCGGCCCCAAGGCACCGAAGCTGATCATCGTCGGGCGGCGCGGTTGGGAGAACGAGAACGTCGTCGACATCATCGAGCGTTGCCGCAAGCTTGGCGACCATGTTCTCGAATGCAATCGGCTGCCGGACGCGCATCTGCGCTGGCTCATGCGGCAGTCGCGCGCCGTGCTCTTCCCCTCGTTTGCGGAAGGTTATGGATTACCATTGTTCGAGGCGCTGGCGCTCCGCGTCCCGGTCGTCTGCTCCGAATTGCAGGTGTTCCGCGACATTGCCGGGGATGCCCCGCGCTATCTCGACCCTATCGACGGGCTCGGCTGGGCGCGCACCATCGAAGATTACGCCGCCTCCGACTCGCAGGACCGTATGGCGCAGATCGCCAAGCTGGCGCGGCTCGACGTGCCCCGCTGGCGCGATCATTTCTCGGTCATCGACCGCCTGATCGACCGGGTCGCCGAGCCCGCCGCCAAGCCGGCTCCTCGTCCGACCTCGTCACCCTCGCCAGAAACGTCCGTCGTCGGCTGGCGCCCGGTGCCGAGCTTCGAACGCAACAGCGCATTGATTTTCGCGGGAGAGAGATCCAACGAGCCGGTCGGCTCCGTCTCCTTCTGCGCCGCCCAGCCACATTCGAGCATGAGGTAATCGGTGGCCATATCCTCCGCCAGCGCCTCATATCCGGGAAGGATGGGCGCATGATCGCCATAGAACACCAGCAGGGAGCGATCCGTGCGCAGGTCGAGTGCGTCGACCAGCGTGCCGAGCAGTGCGTCGGCATTGGCGATGTGGCGGGCATACTGGCGAACCGGATCGTCCGTCTCCGCAAGACGCCCGGGACCGTAGGGATCATGCGCTTCCATGGTTACCGCCATGGCAAACAGCGGCTGCCCGAGTTCCACCGCCTGCTCGATCTCGCGGATCAGCGTGCGTGCCACCGCACGATCGCCGACATAAGGGCCGAAGCGGTCCGCATCGGTGAAGGCATCCTCGCTGATGAAGCGATCGAAGCCGAGCTGCGGAACGGCGCGGTCGCGGCGAAAGAAGCGGGCATCGTGCGGGTGCAGGAAGAGCGTGCGCCAGCCCCCATTCCTCAGCCGCGTCGCGAGCGACGCATCGGAAAGCCGGCCTGGCCGCATATAGGGGTCGAAGCGATCCATCCCCTGCATGGCGAAGGGGATTCCGGTGAGCATCTCCACCTCAGAACGGTGCGTGTAGGCACCGAAGCACGCGACCTGCAGCCGTCCCGCGGCCAGCGCGCGAGTGCGCAGCTGGTCGAAGGCCGGCAACTCCGCGGCGACCCCATAGCGGCGTATGTCGCAGAAGGACTCGGACTGTATGAGGATCACGGCGCGATAACGGTCGCCGAGCTTGCCCGGTCCACCGTTCGTATGCGCCACGCTCGCCTTCTCGGCCCACCACAGCGCGACGCCGGCGACCAGCGATGCGATGAGGCCGACATCGGCAACACACTCGCGGCCCGTGGCGTGGCGGAGGGGAGTGAATGCGGCGATGCGTCCTGCCGACGGGCTTACCAGCAGCACCGCCGCGACACCCGAGCCGACCGCCAGAATGATCGCCTGCACGCCGCCCCCGAAGAGGCGCGGCTCCCACGCGCTCCAGCCGACGATCAGCCCGATGACGGCTGCCGCAAAGAGCGCAATCCCCGCCAGTTCGCGCCAGCCGAGATAGAACAGTGCGGGGTGACGGATCAGCGTCGCGATGAAGCCGAGATCGCTGAACACCAGCGGCTCACGCAGGTAGCCGTACTTCACCCGCGAAATGCCTGCGAACACCGTGACCGTCACCAGGGTTGCCGTCGCGGCGAAGAAGGGGCGTGCCGAGACACCGAGCCAGAGAGCGTAAAGCGTGGCCAGAGTGGCGGCCGTGAAGCCCAACACGGCCGGAGGACGCATGAGCTTCGTGCCCGGCATGCCTTGGGTATCGACGGCAAGACCAACGGCCAGCGTCACGACGAGACTGGCCGCAATAATACCGGGCGCCATGAAGAATTGATCCATCATTCCCAATTATCGCCATTGTCAGCAGAAATAAAAATAATAAAATCCTCGACGATATTCAATATATATTACCATGACTATGGTATAAAATCATCAAACAAACAAAAAAATAAAACTCATGTTCAGTATAATACGGCCGACATCTATCAAGAATTCACTGCGGACTGCGGTCAGATGGAAACGGAGGCGTGTCATGAGTGAACGACATCGCGTAGTGCCCATACCCGCAGCTGCAGCCGGCGACACGGGCGAGCCGGAAGCCCTGCTGCAGGCCAAGGAGAAGCGGCCGCGCCCCGCGGCGCGCATCGTCGCGGAAGGTGAACGTGTCGCCGCCCGGCTCCGACTAAAACCGGTGCGCTCTCCGCCGTCGGAGCGTCGCTTTCCGCTTCCGGATGTCGAAAGCTCCGATCTCGAGGTCGCGCTGCCGCGTCGGCGAAAGGCCAAGCGATCCATCGGGCTGTGGGCGTCGTTCTTCCTCGCGGTCGTCATGCCGACCATCGCGGCCGGGATCTATTACGGCTTCTTCGTCTCGAACCAATATGTGTCCGAGTTCCGCTTCGCCGTACGCAACCAGAGCTTTTCGCCGGCCGGCGCCACCTCGGCCAGTACCTCGCTGGGGGCGGCCGCACGGTCGGGAATCTTCACCGACAACTTCTTGGTGGTGGATTACATCACCAGCCGGCAGGCGGTCGAAGACCTCATGAAGACCGTAGATCTGCAGGCGATGTACAGCCGGCAGAACGTGGACTGGCTCTCGCGCCTCGGCTCCGACGTCACGATGGAAGGCCTCGTCAGCTATTGGCAGTCCATGATCACGGCCACGTTCGACATGGCGACAGGCCTTGCTCATGTGCAGGTCCGCGGCTTCACGCCGGAGGACGCCTTTACGATCGCTTCCACCCTGGTGAAACAGAGCGAGAAGCTGATCAACGACATCTCCGCTCGCGCACGACAGGACGCGGTGCGTTTCGCCGAAGCCGACGTTTCCCGCGCCGAGCAGCGGCTGCGCGATGCGCGGCAGGAAATGCACAAGTTCCGCGACAGTGAACAGACCCCGGATGCCGCAAAGACCGCGGGTGGAACGCTGGACCTCGCCATCAAGCTGCGCGGCGAACTGGCGGGGCTCCAGTCCCAGCTCGCCTCGCTGCGCACTTACATGGAGCCGACGGCCCCAAGCGTGCGGGTCATTGAGAGCCGCATCGCCGCCACGACGAAGCAGATTGCCGCCATTGAGCGGGAACTCGGCAAGGGCGACGCGAACCGGGCGATGGGGGCCGCTGCGGGCACGGCGACAGCAGGCGCCAACGAGGCGGGCTCATCCCCGGCCATCTCCGAAATGCTCTCCACCTATGAGGATGTCGACCTGAGTCGGCAATTCGCCGAGAAGTACTATGCGACCACGCTCTCTGCGCTCGAACTCGCACGGTCGGATGCAGCCTCGCAGCACACCTATGTCGCGACCTATGTGCAGCCCGCTCTTGCCCAGGCAAGCGAATATCCCCAGCGCATCGTGTCGGTCCTGATCATACTGTTTTCGGCCGCGGCGATCTGGTTCATCTGCGTCATGGTCTTCTACTCGATCCGCGACCACATCGCCTGAACGGGACGCGAAACCCATGTCGTTCAGTTCCCTCAGCGATGGCGCCGGCAATTCGGGGCGGCTCGATCAGTTCGGTCAGGGCCTGCGCACGCAGGGGCGCGTCATTGTCGCGCTCATGCTGCGCGAGATGCGGCTGCGGTCGGTGCAGTCGCGGATGAGCTACCTGCTTGCTCTCTTCGAGCCGATCCTTCAGCTCGCCGTGATGATGGCGATCTTCACGTTCCTCGGCCGGCGCCCCCATTTCGGCACCAGCATGCTGCTGTTCTTCGCCACGGGTATCCTTCCGTTCTTCCTATTTACCCATGTGTCGGGCCGCACGACGGGTGCCATCCGCTCGAGCGGCCTCGTGCGGGCGCTCGCGCCCGTTCAGCCTTTGGACATCATCCTGGCGCGGGCGCTGCTGGAGACGACGACACTGGTGATCGTCGGCACGCTGCTGTTGTGCTTCATCTATTCAACAGGCGTGCGCGAAGCGGTGCCGATCCGTCCGATGAACGCCATCGAGGCCTTTGCGGCAACCGGCCTTCTGGCCATCGGCGTCGGGTTGATCAACGGCGTGATCGGCGCCTTCTTCAAACTGTGGTCGATGATCTATGCCGTCGCCTCCCGCGTGCTGCTGTTCACCTCTGGTGTGTTTTACGTACCGGACTTCATGCCGCCGCAGATCCGCCAGTACATCGTATGGAACCCGTTGATGCACGCGCTGGACTGGTTCCGCACGGGCTTTTACCTCACCTACCCCACCAGCCTGCTCGACAAGTCCTATCTGCTCGGCTTCGGCATGACGACGCTGCTGATCGGGCTGGCGCTCGAACGGGTATTCCGCCCGAGGCTGGTATGATCGCCGTCAGCCTCCACGACGTCGCCAAGACCTATCGCACAGCGCGGCGACAGATCCCCGTGTTCGAGCATCTGGATGCAGCCTTTCCCGAGGGCGCCTCCGTCGGCATCCTCGGCGCACGCGCTTCCGGCAAGTCGACGCTGATCCGGCTGATCGGCGGCTCCACGTTGCCGGACCGCGGGAAAGTTCAGCGCTCGGGGCTCATTTCGCCGCCCATTGCCAGCGGTCAGGCCTATCACACGGCCCTCACCGGGCGGGAAAACCTGCATTTCGTCGCACGGGTCAACGGGTTCGACGGCGACGCTGCCGCGCATTTCGTCGCGACCTTCGCCGATCTTGACTCTGTCATCGACCAACCACTGTCGACCTACACGCGCGAACGACGCGCGCGTTTCATATTCGCGGCCTCCTGGGCAATGCCCTTCGACATCTTCATCGCCGACGAGGCGCTGTTCGGCGGCGAAGGTGCCTTTCGCGAACGCTGCGCCGAACTGGTCCAGGCGCGGCGCGCACAATCCACCCTGATTTTCGCGACGCGCTCACCGCAGATGCTGCGCCGCTTCGCCGACATCGGCGCGGTGCTGCATGGGGGGAGGCTCTACCTCTTCCCCAGTATCGGTGAGGCCATCCGCGCCTATCTCTCCATCGACAAGGCGGCTGCGGCAAATACCGGCATGCCGGACGATGAGGAGAGTGAGGAGCGCTCCAACGAGGAACCCTTTGGCTCACTGATCTGAAGCCACCATCGCCGGGCAAGCCCGGCTTTCAGCACAAGGAGACGACATGAACGACCTGCCCGAAATCAGCCGCGAGCTCGAGCGTTTCGTCGCGCGCCGTCTGGTCGAATTCGACCCCGGCGCGTGGAAGGAGCTGAGCCACGAAAAGCGCCGGGAGTGCATTCTCGCGGCACGGCGCGCCTTGCGTGCGGAGCGCCAGTTCTTTGCACGTGAAGCCCGTACTGCCGTTGCCGCGGAGTGAGTCTGCCAGCGCGCCGGGCGGCGACGGCCGGGGCGCCCC
>JAEZMI010000027.1 GCA_023414975.1 Pseudomonadota bacterium
CCCAACCCGATCCCATCCCGAACTCGGCCGTTAAACTCCTCTGCGCCGATGGTACTATGTCTTAAGACCTGGGAGAGTAGGTCGCTGCCAGGCCTGCAAAACACAGCAATCGCTTCATCACAAACCCACAAAACGCCGCCCGTGCCAAACGCCCGGGCGGCGTTTCGTTGTGCATGTCCCGCAGCACACGCGCCGTGCACCTGCCCGCACAAACGCCCGGATGACACCGCGCGGCACCCGCGCCGAACAGGACGCGGAACGCCGAACACCGCCGATTTTGCCCAAAACGCCGGCTAAATAACTTTCGGCCGCCCTAATCCCGCTCCCGGATCGCGCTAGGCTGACGATCATGTCGGCTCTTGCCCTTCTCAACACTGCCGCCCGCCTCGGGGCCTATCGACGTGCCGAAGGGCTCGCTTACGGCGATGGCCCTCGCCGCAGGCTCGATCTCTATCGTCCGCGCGAGCCCGGCCCCTATCCCGGCGTCGTGTTCTTCTACGGCGGCAGCTGGCAGGAGGGCGACCGGCGCCTCTATCGCTTCGTCGGCGCGGCGCTGGCAAGCCGGGGTATACTCACCCTCATTCCCGATTACCGCGTCTATCCGCAGGTGCGCTTCCCCGATTTCCTCGACGACGCGGCCGAGGCCGTTCGCTGGGCGCAGGATCATGCGGCGGAGCATGGGGGCGACCCCGGACGGCTCGTGCTGCTCGGCCATTCCGCGGGCGCGCATATCGCGGCGATGCTGGCGCTCGATTCCCAATGGCTCGGCGGCGTCGGGCGGGCGCCGCAGGACCTTGCCGGCATGGCCGGGCTCGCCGGACCGTATGATTTCCTGCCCATACGGGATCCGGTTCTGCAGACCATCTTCGGACCGGAAACCAAGCGCGACCGCACGCAGCCGATCAATTTCGTCGGACCGGATGCGCCGCCGCTCCTGCTCCTCGCCGGCGCCAAAGACCGAACCGTCGATCCCGGCAACAGCCGGCGCCTGGCGGATCGGGGCGCGCGCGTCGGCGCCGAGGCGCGTGCGCTTATCTATCCCACGCTCGACCACCGCACGATCCTCGGGGCTCTGTCGCCGCTGCTGCGCCCGCTCGCGCCGGTTCTGGACACGGTCACGGGCTTCGTCCACGCCGCCGGCCGATAAACAAAGCCGGCAAATGATCGTGCGGGCGGCCAGCCTTCATCACCCCACGGCCTCCGGCGGGGCGGCCTAGCTCCGGTGGTTGCCCGCGCCGGCGCTGCGCCGTCGCGCGCCCAGCACGTTGCGGATGGCGAAGCTGGAATGGATGCGCAGCACGCCGGGCAGCGTCGAGAGAATGTCCGTGTGGATGCGCTCGAAATCGCCCGCATTCTGCGCCTCGACCCGCAGCAGGTAGTCCGAACCGCCGGTCATCAGATAGCACTCGCGGATTTCCGGATGGCGGCGCACCGCCGCCTCGAAGCGGGTGAGATAATCCTCGGTCTGCCGTTCCAGCGTGATGTTGACGATGACGGCGAGCCCCGGTTCCCCCGCATTGTGGTCGATCAGCGCCGTGTAGCCGCGGATGACGCCCGCGCGTTCGAGAAGGCGGATGCGACGCAGGCAGGTGGACGGCGACAGGCCGACCTCCGCGGCGAGCCTGGCATTGCTCATGCGCGCATTGAGGCGGAGGAGACGAAGCAGGATCTGGTCGGTGGGGTCGAGCGTGGCCATGGGCGTCGATGACGGATCCTGCGAAGAACCGGTCGATCATGCCGTTTTCCCGCGCGTTTTGGAACAAGCGTGCAGAAAATGACCGCCTCTTTCCCGAATGGCACGGTATCATGTGCCCATCGTACCCCTGTTGCTCTTTCCTGATCACCGTTGTCCAGCCGGCGGGAGGCGAAAACCATGTCGCGTGAGTGTGTCGTTACGTCGGCTTGGGAGACGGCTCCGGGCCAGCTCACCATCGATCTCGGCGCGCTGCGCCGCAATTACGCCGCGCTCGCCCGGCGCGTGGCGCCGGCCCGCGCCGCCGGCGTGGTCAAGGCCAATGCCTATGGGCTGGATGCCAGCCTCGTCGCCCCCGCCCTTTACGCCCAAGGCTGCCGCGACTTCTTCGTGGCTCAGCTCTCCGAAGCGGTCGCGCTGCGGCCGATCCTCGCCGCGGATGCCGCGCTCTATGTGCTGAACGGGATCGCCCCAGGGGCGGAAGAGATGGCGCGGGCCGCCGGCGTGATCCCGGTGCTCAATTGCCTGGAGCAGCTCGATGCCTGGGCGGCGCTCGCCCGCGAGAGGGGCGCGGAGCTGCCGGCGCTGCTGCAGCTCGACAGCGGCATGTCGCGGCTCGGCCTCGCGCCCTATGAGGTCGAGGCGCTTATGGCCGCGCCCGCACGGCTGGACGGGGTGCGGCTGCTTTATGTGATGAGCCATCTGGCGAGCGCGGACGAGCCGGCGAGCGCACAGAATGCCGAGCAGCTGGGCGCGATGAGCCGGCTCGCCGCGGCCTTTCCCGGCGTGCCGCTCTGCTTCGCTAATTCCGGCGGCATCTTCCTCGATCCGGCCTTTCGTGGCGCGCTCGTGCGTCCGGGTATCGCTCTCTACGGCGCCGCCCCCACCGCCGGTGTGCCGAATCCGATGGAGCCGGTGGTGCGGCTCGACATCAGGGTGGTGCAGACGCGCACCGTGCCGGCCGGCGCCAGGATCGGCTATGGCGGCGGGCATGTCGCGGCCGCGCCGATGCGGCTCGCGACGCTGGCGGCCGGCTATGCCGACGGCATTCCCCGCCATCTCAGCGGCTGCGGGGCGCTTTATGGCGGCGATGTCCGTCTGCCCATCGTCGGCCGCGTCTCCATGGACAGCCTGACGGTCGACATCTCCGCCCTGCCGGAAGGCGCCGTGGCGGCCGGGCAGATGCTGGAGTTCATCGGTCCGCACCAGACGCTCGACGAGATCGCCGCGGCGGCCGGCACCATTTCCTATGAAATCCTGACCCGTCTCGGCACGCGCTATCAGCGCCGCTATGCCGAGGCCGGCAGCGCCTGAAGCGGAAGAGCACCATGAAGATCGTCATCCTCGGCGCCGGCGTCATCGGCGTGACCACCGCCTACTATCTCGCCCGCGACGGCCATGAGGTGACGGTGCTGGACCGCCAGCCCGGCCCGGCGCTGGAGACCAGCTACGCGAATGCGGGCGAGGTATCCCCCGGCTATTCCTCCCCCTGGGCGGCGCCGGGTGTTCCGGTGAAGGCGATGAAGTGGCTGTTCATGAAGCACGCCCCGCTCATCATCCAGCCCCGCATGGACCTGACGACGCTGCGCTGGCTGGCGCAGATGCTGCGCAACTGCACGGCCGAACGCTACGCGGTGAACAAGGGCCGGATGGTGCGCCTGGCCGAATATAGCCGCGACTGCCTCATGGAAATCCGCGGCACGACCAATATCGCCTACGACCAGCGGATGCAGGGCACGCTGCAGGTCTTCCGCACCCAGAAGCAGCTCGACGGCATCGGCAAGGACATCGAGGTGCTGAAGGCCGACGGCGTGGCCTTCGAGCTGCTGGACGCGGCCGGCTGCGTCGCGGCCGAGCCCGGCCTTGCCGCCTCCCGGCACAAGATCGTCGGCGGGCTGCGCCTGCCGGGCGACGAGACTGGCGACTGCTTCAAGTTCACCACCGCGCTTGCCGGCCTGTGCGAGGGCCTCGGCGTCACCTTTCGCTACAATGTCGGCATCGAGGGGCTGCGCGTCGAGGGCGGGAAGGTCGCCGCCGTGCGGACGGGGCAGGGAGAGGTGGCGGGCGATGTCGTCGTCGCCAGCCTCGGCAGCTACACACCGGCGCTGCTCGCCCCGCTCGGGCTCGACCTGCCGATCTACCCGGTGAAGGGCTATTCGATCACCGTGCCGATCGTGAACGAGGCGCGCGCCCCGGTCTCGACCGTGATGGACGAGACGCACAAGATCGCCATTACCCGCCTCGGCGACCGCATCCGCGTCGGGGGCATGGCGGAGATCGCCGGATTCAACCACGACCTCGTTCCCGCCCGCCGGGCGACGCTGGAATATTCGGTGGAAGACCTGTTCGGCGGGGCGGGCGACCAGTCCAAGGCGACCTTCTGGACCGGGCTGCGGCCGATGACGCCGGACGGCACGCCCATCATCGGGCGGACGCGGGTGGCGAACCTCTTCATCAATGCCGGCCACGGCACGCTGGGCTGGACCATGTCCTGCGGCTCGGGCCGCGTGCTGGCCGACCTCGTCTCGGGGCGCAAGCCGGCGATCGAAGCGGGCGACCTCGCCCTGGCCCGCTACGCCTGATCTGCGCCGGAGGAATCAAGTTTTTCTTCAAGAGAAAAATTTATTCCAACTGATTGACCGCCGCGGGCGCCCCGCCTACAAGCTTCCCAGAACCACGTTCCAGGGAGCGCCCCCGCATGTGCGGCATTGTCGGCCTGTTCCTCAAAGACCCGAAGCTGGAGCCCGAACTCGGGGCCCTGCTGTCGGATATGCTCGACATCATGTGCGATCGCGGGCCGGATTCGGCCGGCTTCGCGGTCTATGGCGCGGGCGCGCCGGGCTTCGTGAAGCTCACGCTGCGCGGTCCCGCCGGCACTGATTTCGCGGCCATCGGCGCGCAGATCGGCCACCCCGTCGTGCCGCGCGACACCCATGCGGTGCTGAGCGTGCCGGTGGCGCAGGAGGGCGCGGTGCGCGCCGCGCTCGCCCGCCTCGCGCCGGAGCTGCGTGTCGTCGGCGCGGGCAGCCGCATGGAGCTCTACAAGGAGGTCGGCCTGCCGCTGGACGTCGCGCGCCGCTTCAAGCTGGAGACCATGGCCGGCACGCACGCCATCGGCCATACCCGCATGGCGACCGAGAGCGCGGTGACGACGGACGGCGCCCACCCTTTCTCGACCGGCCCGGACCAGTGCCTCGTGCATAATGGGTCGCTCTCGAACCACGCCGGCGTGCGCCGCCGCCTCGCCCGCGAGGGCGTCGCGGTCTCCACCGAGAACGACAGCGAGGTCGCGGCCGCCTACCTCACCTACCGCATGCGCGGGGGCGACAGCCTGGGCGAGGCGCTGGAGCATTCGCTGGGCGATCTCGACGGCTTCTACACCTTCGTGGTCGGCACCGAGAGCGGCTTCGGCGTGCTGCGCGATCCCATCGCCTGCAAGCCGGCGGTGATGGCGGAGACCGACAGCTACGTCGCCTTCGGCTCGGAATACCGCGCGCTCGCCAACCTGCCGGGCATCGGCACCGCCCGGCTGTTCGAGCCGGAGCCGGCCAAGGTCTATTTCTGGGACCGCGCCGCATGACGCCGGCCGCCCCTTCCGCCCTGAACCGCGCCACTTCCCGCGCCCCGGACGAGAGCACCGTGAACTTCGATCTTGCGACCGCGCCGCTGCGCGAGCTCAACGCCGCCCTGCACAAGCTGACGGCCGAGAGCAACGAGACCTTCTGGAAGGTCGCCAACCCCGCCGGGCTGCACGCCATCGCCGCCGGCCTCAACGCGCCGATCACCGTCGAGATCGACGGGCCGGTGGGCTATTACTGCGCGGGCATGAACAAGCTGGCCCGCGTCATCGTCAACGGCACGGCCGGCGTCGGCGTGGCCGAGAACATGATGAGCGGCTTCGTCCATGTGAAGGGCGATGCCAGCCAGGCGGCGGGCGCCACCGGCGTCGGCGGCACGCTGGTGATCGACGGCAATGCCTCGGCGCGCTGCGGCATCTCCATGAAGGGCATCGACATCCTGGTGAAGGGCTCGGTCGGCCATATGAGCGCCTTCATGGCGCAGGCCGGCTCGCTCGTCGTGCTGGGCGATGCCGGCGAGGCGCTGGGCGACAGCCTTTACGAGGCGAAGCTCTTCGTGCGCGGCTCGGTCGCCTCGCTCGGCGCCGACTGCATCGAGAAGGAGATGCGCGAGGAGCACAAGGCGCTGCTGGCCGAGAAGCTCGCCGCCGCCGGCATTCTCGGCGAGGTCGATATCGGTGAGTTCCACCGCTACGGCTCGGCCCGCACCCTCTACCATTTCCACGTCGACAACGTGTCGAGCTACTGAGG
>JAEZMI010000040.1 GCA_023414975.1 Pseudomonadota bacterium
GCCAAGTCCATCGGCACGAAGACGGCGAGAGCCAAGTCGGCCGGTGCCACCCCGGCGCGGGCCAGAACCCCGGCAGAAAAAGCCAAGGTAGAGCTTGAGAAACAGACGCAGGCCCGCCCGGCGCGCCGCCGCGCCGTCGCCAATGCGGCTGCCGCCGCCCTCGGCGGCGCCTTCGCCCCCTGGAGCGAGGCGGAGGTCACGACCGCCTTCGCCCGGTTCGAGGCAGCGAACCCCGAGCCCGAGGGGGAGCTGGAATATCACGATCCTTTTACGCTCCTGGTCGCGGTCGTGCTCTCCGCGCAGGCGACGGACACCGGGGTGAACAAGGCGACGCGCGGCCTTTTTGCCGCCGCGCCCACCCCCGCCGCCATGGTGGCGCTCGGTGAGGAGGGCGTCGCCCATCACATCCGCACGCTCGGCCTTTACCGCGGCAAGGCGAAGAATGTGGTTGAGCTCTCCCGCCGCCTCCTCGCCGAGCATGGCGGCACCGTGCCGCCCGATCGCGCGGCGCTGGAAACGCTGCCCGGCGTCGGCCGCAAGACGGCGAATGTGGTACTCAACATCGCCTTCGGCCTGCCGACCATCGCGGTCGACACCCACCTCTTCCGCGTCGCCAACCGCACCGGCCTCGCGCCCGGGCGGACGCCGCTGGAGGTGGAACTGGGGCTGGAGAAGGTCATCCCCGACCGCTTCAAGCTCCATGCCCATCACTGGCTGATCCTGCACGGACGCTATGTCTGCAAGGCGATCCGGCCGGACTGCCCGGCCTGCCTCATCGCCGATCTCTGCCGCTGGCCGGAGAAGACGCCGGCGCGGGAGATTTAACGTTTCGCGTAGGAGCGCGAACGTGTCATCCGCTTGTGGAGCCGCACCATGAAGATGGTCGCGAAGACCGGGGTGATGAGGTTCAGGATCGGGATGGACACCACCACGGCGATGATGAGCCCGGCGAGAAAAATGCCGAGCGCGTGATGCCGGCGCACCAGCGCGACCTCGTCCTCGCTGCGGTAGCGCATGGCGGCGAGCTGGAAATATTCGCGGCCCAGCAGATAGCCATTGGCGATGTAGAACACGACGAGGTTCACGCCGGGCACCAGCAGCAGGAGCAGCGCGACGAGGTTGACGCCCACCATGACGCCGAAGAACTTGATGGAGAGCCAGATCGAGCGCCCGATCGGCAGCGCCGTACCGACGTTCTGGTCGAGAAACTCGCTGCTTTCGACCTGCGCCGCGACATCATCGAGGAACAGGCCCGCCACCAGCGAGGTGACGGGCGGCACCAGGAAGATGGCGCCGATGACGATGCCGACCGCGCTCAGAATCTCCAGCGTCAGCTGCGCCCAGGGCATGTCCAGCGTGACGAAATAGGTGAGCGCGTAATAGGCCCCGATTCCGAGAGCGATGAGCAGCGCAATGGCGAGGGCAATGGAGCGCAGCAGGACCCGGCGGTAGTCGCGCGAGAAGGTCAGCCCGAAGGCCCTCACGGCGTCCTGCAACATGGCGATTCACCCTCCCCGTCTTATCGTTTGCCCCGTTTCGTATCCGTGCGCTTGCCGCACCTCAAGCCCCCGTCGCGCGGCAGCTGGGGCGCTCAATGATTCAGCGCTTGATTTTTTGATTCACGATCCGAGTCCCGATTCGTTCCACGGCGAACAAAACATGATTCAGATGAGGCACTTACAGCACGTGCCGAGCGGACGCCGCCGCAGCTTTGGCCGGGCGGCGCGCCCGTGCTAGAGCATGCGCCGACCGGCCCGCACCGCAGGCTGGTCGGATTACGCATTCTCTCTCATAGAGCCAGAGCAGGCGGACACGCTTCGGGGTCTTCTGACGGATGACGCTTACTTCCTCGCGCGGCCTCTCCCGCCGCCGGCTGCTGATCGGCGGCGCGACCCTTCTCGCCGCTCCGGCGGTGATCGGGACCGCGCAAAGTCAGGGTGCCGCTGACGCCGATGTGGTCATCATCGGAGGTGGCGCCGCCGGCATTGCCGCCGCCCGCCGGATCGCGCAGGCGGGACGCAGCCATCTTCTGCTGGAAGCCGGAGCGACGCTCGGCGGACGTGCCCGTACCGAGACGGTTTTCGGCCTGCCGGCGGATTTGGGCACGGCGAGTTTCAGCCGCGATCCCTCGGGCCTTGCCGCCGCCGCCCGCGCGGCCGACCTGCCGCTGACCACGCTCGCCGGGCAACGCCTCTTCGTCGATGGCCGGGACGCGCGTGAGAGCGCCTATGACGCCTTCGCCGCCGCGCTGGGACGCGCCCGGCGCGAGATCGTCGCGAGCGCGGATGCCGGGCGGGACGTTCCCGTCGCCCGGGTGCTGCCGGCGCCCGGCCCCTGGTCGGCGAGCGCGGGGGCCTGTATCGGGCCGCTCGACCTCGGCAAGGACCTCGACGCGCTCTCCACGCTCGATCTCGCCTTACGTGGCGCGGTGCCGGACGATCTCTCCAGCCCCATGGGCGTCGGCGCGCTGCTGGAAGCGCTCGGCACCCAGCTCAACCAGCAGACCCATGCGCCGGTGAGCATCATCACCAATAATGGGCGCTTCCACACGGTAAGCGTGGCCGGGCAGCGGGCAACCATCCGCGCCCGCGCCATCGTGCTCGCCGTCCCCGCCCCGGTGATCGCGGCCGGCGCGATCCGCTTCAACCCGGTGCTGCCGCCGCGCCTTGCCGCCGCCTTCCGCGCCTTTCCGGCCGGTGCGCTGGAGCAGGTGGCCTTCCTTCTGCCCGGCAATCCGTTCGGCCTTCAGCCGGACGAGCGGGTGCTGCCCACCCGCACGGACACGCTCGCCCCGCTTGCCCGACTGCACGGGCGGGTGAACGGTTCGGACCTGCATATCCTGACCTTCGGCGGCGCGCCCGCGCGGCAGATTGCCGAGAAGGGCGAGACCGCGGCGCTCGCCCTCGCCCGCGACGCCCTCAACCGCGGCTTCGGCAATGAAGCGGGTGAGGCGATCCGCGAGGTCGTGGCCTCGGCCTGGACCCGCGATCCCCTGTTCCGGGGCGCCCTTTCGAGCGCCCTGCCCGGACAGGGCGGCCTGCGCCGCCTGTTCGCCGAGCCGGTGCAGAACCGCATCTTCCTCGCGGGCGACTACACCTCGCTGGAGAACTGGGGCACGCTGGCGGGCGCGTGGGCCTCGGGCGAAGTCGCCGCCGCCAAGGCGTTGCGCCTTCTCGGCAACGGCCCGGCCTGACGCGACCGCTTGTTGCCCGGCCTCACGCGCGCCAGGCGCATTCGAGAGCCAGAGAATCTGTCGCTGGATCCCGGCTCTGCGTTTCGGCTTCGCCTCCGCTGGGCCGGGACACAGGAGCTGCCGTCATCACCCGCGCAAGGTGGCGCCGGTCTTCTTGCCGACATCGGCGACGATGCGAGCGGCGACCGCCTCGATCTCCGCATCCGTCAGCGTCTTCTCGCGCGGCTGGAGCGTGACCGAGAGCGCGACCGACTTCTTGTCAGCGTCGATACCCGGCCCCTCATAGACATCGAACACGTTGACGGCCGTGATGAGCTTGCGGTCCACGCCCGCCGCCGCCTTCACCAGATCGCCGGCCGCTACCGAGCGCGCGACGACGAAGGCGAAGTCGCGCTCCACCGGCTGGAAGGCCGCGAGGTCGAGCAGAGGCTTCACCCGCGTCGCCTTGGCCTTGGGCTCGGGGATGCGGTCGATCAGCACCTCGAAAGCGACCAGAGGACCATCGGCGTCCAACGCCTCCAGCACGGAGGGGTGGAGTTCGCCGAAATGGCCGATCGCGTTCGGCCCGAGGCGGAAGGTGCCGGAGCGGCCGGGATGGAACCAGGCCGGCGCGTCGGTGGAAATCTGCAGATTGGCCACCGGCGCGCCGCAGGCGGCGAGCAGGGCCAGTGCGTCCGCCTTGGCGTCGAAGGCGTCAACGCTCGCCGGCTTACCCGACCAGTGCCGCCCGGCGCCCGAAGGCTTGGCCGTGCCCCGGCGCAGGCCCGTCGCGGCCATGAACTGGTCCTGCGGGCGGTCGCCCTTGAAGATCTGCCCGACCTCGAACAGCGCCACATCGCCGAAGCCGCGGTCGGCATTGGCCTGCGCGGAACGGATCAGCCCCGGCAGCAGGCTCGGGCGCATGTCGGAGAGGTCCGAGGCGATGGGGTTGGCGAGCGCCAGCTCCGGCTGGCCGCCGCCGAAGGCTTCCGCCTGCGCCTTCGGCACGAAGGACCAGGTGACGGCCTCGACGAGGCCGCGCGCGGCCAGGGCGCGCTTGGCCTTGCGGGTGCGCAGCTGAAGCGTCGTGAGCACCGGCTTGCGGGCGGTCTCGTCGCGGGGGAAGGGCAGCGAGGGCACGCGGTCGAGGCCGGCGATGCGGATGACCTCCTCCACGAGGTCCGCCTTGCCCTCGATATCGCCGCGCCAGCTCGGCGGGGTGACGCGCACCGTGCCGCTGGTGCCCTCGACCTTGAAGCCGAGGCGAGTGAGCGTCGCCACCTGCTCGGCATCATCCGCCACGAGGCCGGTGAGCTTCTCGGTGAGGCTGAGCGGGAACGCGATGACGCGCGTCGTGTCGGGAATGGCGCCCGCCAGCACGATCTCGGAAGGCTCGCCGCCGCAGAGGTCGAGGATGAGCTTCGTCGCCAATTCCAGCCCCGGCACGGTGAAGGCCGGGTCGATGCCGCGCTCGAAGCGGAAGCGCGCGTCCGAATTCAGCCCGAGCTTGCGGCCGGTCTGGGCGATGTTGATCGGCTCCCACAGGGCGGATTCGACGAGTACGTCGACGGTGGCCTCGTCGCAGCCGGATTCCTCGCCGCCCATCACGCCGGCGAGCGACTCCACCGCCCTGTCATCGGCGATGACGCACATGGTCTCGTCGAGCGCATAGGTCTTGCCGTCGAGCGCCAGCAGGCTCTCGCCCGCAACCGCGCGGCGCACGACCAGATTGCCGTGCACCTTGCCGGCGTCGAAGACGTGCAGCGGCCGGTTGCGGTCGAAGGTGAGGAAGTTGGTAACATCCACCAGCGAGTTGATGGGGCGCAGGCCGATGGCGCGCAGCTTCGCCTGCAGCCAGTCCGGCGAGGGGCCGTTCTTCACGCCGCGAATGAGCCGCAGCGCGAAAGCCGGGCACGGGGCGCCCTCGGCGATCGTCACCGACACGGGGCACGGATAAGTGCCGGGCACCGGGGTGATCGGCGTCTCGACCAGCGTGCCGACGCCGGCGGCCGCGAGGTCTCGGGCGATGCCGAAAATGCCGAGCCCGTCGGCGCGGTTCGGCGTGACCGCGATCTCGATCACCGGGTCGCCGAAACCGGCCCAGTCGACATAGACCGCGCCGACCGGCGCATCCGCCGGCAGCTCGATGATGCCGTCATGGTCCTCGGAGAGCTCAAGCTCGGCCGCCGAACACAGCATGCCCCGGCTCTCCACGCCGCGAATGGTGCCGACGCCGAGCGTGATGTCCTTGCCGGGAATATAGGTGCCGGGGGGGGAGAACACGCTCTTCATCCCGGTGCGCGCGTTCGGCGCGCCGCACACCACCTGCACGGGCTCGCCCGCGCCGGTGTCGACCATGCAGACGCGCAGCTTGTCGGCATTGGGGTGCGGTGCGGCGGAGACGACATAGGCGATGGAGAAGCCCTTGAGCTTGGCCGCCTTGTCCTCGACGCCCTCGACCTCGAAGCCGATGCGGTTCAGCGTGCCCGTCACGTCGTCGAGCGTGTAGTCGCCGGAAAGGTGCTCACGCAGCCAGGAGAGGGTGAATTTCATCGTACGGACCTCGGGGACGGACCTTTATCAGGCGTCATTCCGGCCGGAGCGGAGCGCAGAGCCGGGATTTCTGGACGAAAGAAGGCGGCGAAAGATCCCGGATAGCCCTGCGGACCTCCGGGATCACGGCTTAGGACGAGAGCCCGCCGGCCAGCGTCGGGAAGTCGAGCGGGCGGAAGCCGTAATGGGCGAGCCAGCGGGCATCCGCCTCGAAGAAGGCGCGCAGGTCCGGCATGCCGTATTTCAGCATGGCGATGCGGTCGATGCCCATGCCCCAGGCGAAGCCCTGATACTCGTCCGGGTCCAGCCCGCAATTCCTCAGCACATTCGGGTGGACCATGCCGCAGCCGAGGATCTCCAGCCAGTCGGAGCCCTCGCCGAAGCGGATCTCGCCGGGGCGGGAGCGGTCGCACTGGATGTCGACTTCCATGGACGGCTCGGTGAACGGGAAGAAGGACGGGCGGAACCGCATCTTCACATTGTCCACCTCGAAGAACGCCTTGCAGAACTCTTCGAGGATCCACTTCAGGTGGCCGAGATTGGAGCCCTTGTCGATGACGAGGCCCTCGACCTGATGGAACATCGGCGTGTGGGTCTGGTCGCTGTCCGAGCGGTAGGTGCGGCCGGGGCAGATGACGCGGATCGGCGGCTTCTTCGAGAGCATGGTGCGCACCTGCACCGGCGAGGTGTGGGTGCGCAGCACGAGCCGCGAGCCATCCTCCTTGGTGGGCAGGTAGAAGGTGTCGTGCATCTCGCGCGCCGGATGCCCCTCGGGGAAATTCAGCGCGGTGAAATTGTGGAAGTCGTCCTCGATGTCCGGCCCTTCGGCGACCGAGAAGCCCATATCGGCGAAAATGGCGGTGAGCTCGTCAATGACCTGGCTGATCGGGTGGACGCGGCCCTGCTCGGCACTCGCCTCGCGCACCGGCAGGCTGACATCGACGCGCTCGGTCTCAAGCCGCTTCGCGAGGGCCGCGGCCTTCAGCTCCGCGCGGCGCTCGGCGAGGGCGCCATTCACCCGGTCGCGCAGGCCGTTGATCGCCGGGCCGGCGCTCTTGCGCTCCTCCGGGCTCATGCCGCCGAGGCTCTTCAGCAGCTCGGAGACCGAGCCCTTCTTGCCGAGGGCGGCGATGCGCACCGTCTCCAGCCCCGCCTCGTCGGTGGCGGCGGCGGCGGCGGCGAGAAGCTCCTGCTCCAGCGTGGCGAGATCGGGAAGCGTGGCGACGGACATGATGGTTCTTCTCGGCTGGACAGAGGTGACGCGCTGCCGGAACTACGATGAAATCCGGCCGGAACGTCGTTTCAGCGATCGGCAGGCCGGCTTATAGCGGGCCGGACGGGTGGCGCAAAGCCGCCAACGCGAAAAGCCCCAACGCTCGCGCGCGGGGCTTCCCAGCTTTCGGTCCCGACAGTGACGGGAAGATCAGGCGGCCTGCTTTTCCAGCGCGGCCTTGGCCTGCTCGACCAGCGCCGCGAAGGCGGCGGGCTCATGGATGGCGATATCCGAGAGCACCTTGCGGTCGACCTCGATCCCGGCCTTGCCGAGA
>JAEZMI010000164.1 GCA_023414975.1 Pseudomonadota bacterium
GAGCTGTTCGCGGAGAACCGCGTCGCGCCGGTGGAGAACTACACCGACGAATTGCTGGCGACGCTCAAATCGCTCGCCCCGACCACCGCCACCAGCGATCCCGTGGTCGTGGTGCTCACGCCGGGCATCTACAACTCGGCCTATTACGAGCACTCATTCCTCGCCGACAAGCTCGGCGTGGAACTCGTCGAAGGCCGGGACCTCTTCGTGCGCAACGACGTGGTCTATATGCGCACCACCGAGGGCCCGCGCCGGGTGGACGTGATCTATCGCCGCCTCGACGACGATTTCCTCGACCCCCTCGCCTTCCGGCCGGACAGCGCGCTAGGCGTGCCGGGACTGATGAGCGCCTACAATGCCGGCAACGTGACGCTGACCAACGCGGTCGGCACCGGCGTCGCCGACGACAAGGCGGTCTACAGCTACATGCCGGAGATCATCCGCTTCTATCTCGGCGAGGAACCGCTGCTGAAGAACGTGCCGACCTGGCGCTGCCGCGAGGCCGATCACCTGAAATATGTGCTCGATCACCTGAGCGAACTGGTGGTGAAGGAAGTGCACGGCTCCGGCGGCTACGGCATGCTGATCGGCCCGCGCGCCGACAAGGCGCAGATCGAACTGTTCCGCGCCAAGCTGAAGCAGGACCCGACCAACTTCATCGCCCAGCCGACGCTGGCGCTCTCCACCTGCCCCACCTTCGTGGAGGAAGGCATCGCGCCCCGCCATGTGGACCTTCGCCCCTTCGTGCTCACGGGTTCCGACCGCACGCGCATCGTGCCGGGCGGCCTCACCCGCGTGGCGCTTGAGGCAGGCTCGCTGGTGGTGAATTCGAGCCAGGGCGGCGGAACCAAGGACACCTGGGTGCTGGAGGAGAGCTGACGCGGACGGGTTGCGGGACATGGCTGAGAACAGGGAGCGCACGATATGAGCATCGAGACATGGCTGGCCTTCGTCGCCGCCTCGGCAATTCTTCTGGTCATTCCCGGCCCGACGATCCTGCTCGTCGTCTCCTATGCGCTCGGCCAGGGGCGCAAGGTGGCGCTGCCGGTGGCGACCGGCGTGGCGCTCGGCGACTTCACGGCGATGACGCTGTCCATGCTCGGGCTCGGCGCCCTGCTGGCAACGTCGGCGATGCTGTTCACCGTGCTGAAGTGGATCGGCGCGCTCTACCTCATCTGGCTCGGCATCAAGCTGTGGCGCGCCGGCGGCACGCCGCTGGTGGGTGAGGCGCGCAGCTCCGGCCGCCCCGTCGCCATGCTCCTGCATGCCTGGCTGGTCACGGCGCTGAACCCGAAGAGCATCACCTTCTTCGTGGCCTTCCTGCCGCAATTCCTCGATCCGGCCGGCGATTTCCTCACGCAGATGGCGATCTTCGAGACCACCTTCCTCGTACTCGCCGCCACCAACGCCTTCGGCTACGCGCTCGTCGCCGGCCGGCTGCGCGGCGCCATCGGCACGCCGCGCATCGTCGCCGCCATCAACAGGATCGGCGGCACTCTCCTGATCGGGGCGGGCGTCGCGACGCTCGCCTGGCGTAACGCGAAATAGAACGCGGGTCCCCATGCTCTCTCGCACAGCCGACAATCTCTACTGGCTCGCCCGCTACATGGAGCGCGCCGACTGCCTCGCCCGCATCCTCGATGTGACGCAGCGCCTCGCCCAGCTTCCCGCGGCCTATGGCGGCTCGACCAATGAGTGGCGCTCGGCCCTGCTCACCGCCGGCTGCGCCGACCTGTTCAAGCAGGTGCATGGCGAGGATGCCTCGGAGCAGAACGTCATCTCCTTCCTCGCCTTCGCGCCCGAGAACCCCTCCTCCATCCGCAACTGCTTCGAGACCGCCCGCACCAATGCCCGTTCGGTGCGCACCGCGCTGACCATCGAGATGTGGGAGACGATCAACTCGGCCTGGCTGGAGCTGAAGCGCTACTCGACCAAGAGCATGACCCGCGAGGAACTGGCGCGCTTCCTCTCCTTCGTGAAGGAGACCTCGCTGCGTTTCGACGGCGCCGCCTACCGCACCATGCTGCGCAACGACGCCTTCTGGTTCTCGCGTGTCGGCATGTATGTCGAACGGGCGGACAACACCGCCCGCATCCTCGACGTGAAATATCATGTGCTGCTGCCGGATTCCGAGCACATCGGCGGACCGCTGGACTATTTCCAGTGGGCCTCGATCCTGCGCTCGGTCTCGGCGCTGACGTCGTTCCACTGGGTGTACCGCGAAAGCGTGAAACCGTGGCTGGTGGCGGATCTGCTCATCCTCAACGCGCAGATGCCGCGTTCGCTGACCAGTTGCTACCAGAACATCACGCGCTATCTGGACGATCTCGCCGCCTATTACGGCCGGCAGGGCTCGGCGCAGCGGCTTGCCCGCTCCACCCTCACCCGGCTCGGCAACAGCCGGATGGACGACATCTTTCAGACGGGCCTGCACGAGTACATTGACGACTTCGTCGTCGAGAACAACCGGCTCGGCTCGACCGTGACCGAACAATATCTCCTGTAATCCGGGCGTCGGCAGCGTCATGCGTATCCATGTG
>JAEZMI010000177.1 GCA_023414975.1 Pseudomonadota bacterium
TTGTCAAGGAGCGCGGCTTCTTGGCGCTCCTCTGACCCACGTGGCTCGATTGAAGGAGGATATGGCCATGAGAACAGCTTTCGACTTTTCACCGCTTTACCGGTCGAGCGTCGGCTTCGACCGCGTCTTTGACCTGCTCGAAAATGCCAGCAGGGTTTCCCCCGTCGACAACTGGCCGCCCTACGACATCGCGAAGCTCGGCGATGACAGCTATCGCATCACCATGGCCGTGGCCGGGTTCGACGAGAGCGATCTGTCGATGGTCCAGGAGCACAACATGCTCATGGTGTCTGGGCAGAAGCCGGAGGACGATGGCGGGGAATATCTCCATCGCGGCATTGCCGGGCGCGCCTTCGAGCGCCGCTTCCAGCTTGCCGACCATGTGAAGGTGACCGGCGCCGAGCTGAAGAACGGCCTGCTGGCCATCGACCTCAAGCGCGAGATACCCGAGGAGATGAAGCCGCGGCGGATCCATATCGGTGGCGGGGAGGCTGTGCAGAAGACTGAGACGACCATCCAGGCGCAGGCTGGCAGGCATGCCGCGTAGTCGGTGCTGAATGACCCGGGGCGGGTGCTGGGCAGGCTCACGAGCGGAGCCTCGCCCAAAACCACGAAAGGAAGGTACAATGAGCGTACGTGATCTGATCCCCTGGGGCCGCGATTCCGGCAGCAGGGCTCCCGGGATCTTTGGCAATGACCGGGGCAACCCGTTAGCCTCGTTCCACCGCGAGGTGGACCGGTTGTTTGACGAAGTTTTCCGCGGTTTCGACAGCCGCTTGCCCGCGATGGGAGGCATGTCCTCATTCGGCGCAAACTGGCCCAGCGTGGAAGTCTCCGACGGCGAGAAGGAGATCCGCGTTACGGCTGAGGTTCCCGGTCTGGGCGAAAAGGACATCGAAGTCCTGCTCGAGGATGGCGTCCTGACGCTGAAGGGCGAGAAGAAGTCCGAAACGGAAGACAAGGGACGGAACTTTTCGGAGCGCTTCTACGGACGCTTCGAGCGACGCATTCCGCTTGGATATGAGGTCGAGGAGGACATGGTCGATGCCCGGTTCAAGAACGGCATCCTGACGGTCACCTTGCCGAAGACGGCCAAGGCGCAGTCACAGACCAGGAAGATCGAAATCAAGAGATGATCGAGGAGGCGGCTCGGGCCGCATCCTCAGGCTCCAGCGGGCGAGGATTTCGTGAGGCCTACTCGCGGAAGCTCGCCCGGGAGCCCGGCGACGGTCACTGCTGCCGGCCGGGGCAGGCACGGTCCCGCGCCGATGCGATGGCGCGTTCCCGCCGCTGGATGTCCTCGATCCTTGCGGTCTGGCGCTCCACGACCTTGGAGGCAACGCTCCTGCCGCCGGGTATCCAGCGGGGGATTTCCGTGTGCTCGACCTTGCCTCGCGCTATGGCGCGCTGGGAAAGGTCTATCGACACCTTGCCAAGAAGCCTGTTGAGTTCGTTGCAGTTCATCGCCGTGTAGCTGGCGGGATCGGCGGCGCGGCTCAGGCCTGCCGAGCAGCCGGCCAGGAACGCGAGGACGACCGTCGTGCCGGCGAGCACGCCCCGCTGCCTCGTCCGTGCCCCACGGCAAGCCGGTAGCCGGGCGCCGCGATCTTCCTCATGGATGGTGCCGCGCGGTTGCAACGGTTCAGCCTCCCGATCCTGCCTGACCCTAGCAGGTCCGTCGGGATGGGGCCATTGTCCGACAAATTTAAGGACGCGGGCCGGTCCACGGCCGCCTGTGCCGCCGCCTTTTCTCCGGAGCGAACCTTGCCGCTGAAGGAGGTCGGCGGCGGAGCGGAAAGACATCGGCTTTTCAGGATTATGGTTAGTCAATCCTTAACGCTTGTCGCGCACAGTCCTTCAGGCAAGCCGGGGCAGGATGCACGGCGAGCCGGGGTGGACACATGGCAGGCAGGCAAGACGCGCCGCACGGCGCTTCCTACAGGTCGTTCGTGCGTGCAAGGGGCGCCTCGCCATGCGAGGCCCGTGAATTCACCTGCGGCGACCTCCTCGAACTCGCGCAGGCCAGTTCGGACTGGATCTGGGAAACGGATGCGGAGCTGCGCTTCTCCTGGCTGTCGGAGAACTACGAGGACGCCACCGGCCTGGCTGCCGACGAGGTTATCGGCCGTTTCCGGTTCGATTTTCTCAAGCAGGGACCGGAGCGCGCCCGGGAAGTCCAGGCGCATCTCGACGATCTCCAGTCCCGACGTCCGTTCCGCGACTTCGTCTACGAATTTGCCGCCGGCAGCCCGAACTGCAGGTGGGTCTCGGTCACCGGCTTCCCGCGGTTCAGCCCGGAGGGTGCATTCCTCGGCTACCGCGGCATTGGGCGCAACGTCACGGCACTGATTGCGCCGTTCGAAGCCGCTCATGAGCGTTCGCGACTGGCGGAGTCGGTGCTGCACTCCGTCAAGGATCCCATTTTCGTCAAGGACGAGAAGCTCAGGTTCGTTTTCGTAAACGAGGCCTTCGCCGCCATGTTCGGCAAGGCGCCGGGCGACATGCTCGGACGCTGCGCCGCCAATTTCATGCCTCCGGAAACGGCTGCGGGTTTCGAGGTGTCGGAGCGCGAGGTGCTGGCCACCGGCGCGACCTACGAGACCGAGGAGGAGTTCGAGCAGGCCGAAACCAGGCGTTCCCGCGTGTTGCGCAAGCATCGCGTCGATTTCGGCAGCGGTACCAGCTATGTCGCCTGTTTCGTCTTCGACGTCAGCGACCTCAAGACCCGCGAGCGAGAGGCCGAGGCGGCGCACCGGCGCCTCGCGGGGGTGCTGGAATCCATGCCGGCGGGCGTCGTCATCTATGACAGTGACGACCGTTTCGTGCTCGCCAACAGGAAGCTGAAGGATTCGCTTCCCGGGCTGGAGTCGGTCTGGCGGCCTGGCTGCTCCTTCCGCGAAGCCGTCATGTGCGGACGGCAGCACGGGTATTTCCGGGCAAGCGGCGATCCGGAAATCGACGAACTTTACGACCGCGATCCCGCGGCTTGGGTGGAAGCCTACATGGAGCGACACAAGCTCCGCCACAATGCCTACGAGCGGCGCAATCCGGATGGACGCTGGTTCCAGGTGATCGACACCCGCAGCGAGGACGGCACCTTCATCGGCGTGCGCCTCGACATCTCCGAAATGAAGGAGCGGGAGCGCGCGTTGCGCCGCAGCATGCGCAAGACCGAACTCTATCGCCACGTGCTCGACGAATTGCCGGTCGCTGCCTACGTCAAGGCCGAGGACCTGACCTTCGAGTTCGTCAACCAGGCCTGGACCGCCCTGACCGGCGTCTCCAAGGACGAGGTCTCGGGCAAGACGGATCGCGATCTGTTCGGCGGCGGCGAAGGGGAGGGTTTCACCCAGCGCGACCTTGCGGTGCTGACCACCGGCATCGCCGACGAGACCGAGGAGACGCTCACACATCTCGACGGCACGCCCCGCCAGCTTATCGCCAAGAAGAGCAGGCTCGTCGCCAGCGACGGCACGGTGCACATCATCGGATCGAGCACCGACGTCACCGAGATCAAGGTGCGCGAGGCGCGGCTCAGGGAAAGCCAGCGCGAGAACGAGATATTCCGCAGCCTTATCGACAACGTTCCGGTCGCGATCTATGCCAAGCGCCAGGATCTGAGGCTCGTCTACGTGAACAAGCACTGGACCAAGCTGACCGGCGTTCCCTACGAGGAGGCGATCGGCAGGACCGACCACGAGGTGTCCGGCGAGGACGGCCTGGCCTTCATGGAGAGCGACCGGGCGATCCTCAGCAGCGGCGAGAGCCAGGAGATCGAGGAGACGGTGCGCGCGGCAGACGGCAGCATACGCTACCAGTACGCGCGCAAGGGCTCGATGGTCGCCTCCGACGGCACGCTCTACCTGCTGGGCTCCACGATCGACATCACGGATCAGAAGCAGCGCGAGAAGGAACTGGAGGAGGCGCAGCGTCAGGCGGTGCTTGCCGATCGCGCCAAGTCCGAGTTCCTGGCCAATATGAGCCACGAGATCAGGACGCCGATGAACGGCGTTCTCGGCATGGCCGAACTGCTGTCGCGTTCGGAACTGGACCCCAAGCAGAAGACCTTCACCGAGATCATCGTGAAGTCGGGCAACGCGCTGCTTACCATCATCAACGATATCCTCGACTTCTCGAAGATCGACGCCGGCCAGCTCGTGCTGGACCCCGCTCCCTTCGCGCTTGCCGAGGCGATCGAGGACGTCGCTACGCTGATCTCCACGCGCGCCAAGGAGAAGGACCTCGAGCTCATCGTGCGCGTCCAGCCGGGGCTGAACGACACCTATGTCGGCGACGTCGGGCGCCTTCGCCAGATCATCACCAACCTCGTCGGCAATGCCGTGAAGTTCACCGATGCCGGCCACGTGCTGGTCGATGCGAGCGGCGTGCCCGCGGCAGACGGCACGACGCTCCGCATTTCGGTGACCGACACCGGCATAGGCATACCCGCCGACAAGCTCGCCTCGGTCTTCGAGAAATTCAGCCAGGCGGATTCATCGTCGACGCGACGGCACGAGGGGACAGGCCTGGGCCTCGCCATCACCTCGCGGCTGGTCGCGCTGATGGGCGGCGAGATCGGGGTGGAAAGCACGGAAGGCAAGGGCTCGACCTTCTGGTTCACCGTCACCCTGCCTCACGCCACCGGCAAGCGGCGGCGCGTCACGCCGTCTGACGTGACGGGATCGCGCATCCTTGTCGTCGACGACAACCAGGTCAATCGGGCGATCCTTTCGGAGCAGATGGCATCGTGGACCTTCGACTCCTGCGCTGCGGAAAGCGGCGAGGAGGGGCTCAGGGTCCTTAAGGCTGCCGCCGCCTGCGGGATCGCGGTGGACTGCATCGTCCTGGACTACCAGATGCCTGGCATGACCGGCGCCGAAATGGCGCGGATCGTCCGCGCCACGCCCGAGATCGCCGCGACCCCGATCGTCATGCTGACCTCCGTCGACCAGTCGCTGTCCGGCGCCGCCTACCGCGATCT
>JAEZMI010000306.1 GCA_023414975.1 Pseudomonadota bacterium
CTCGCCTTCCGAAACGCCGCGCAACGATGCGCATGAACGGACGTTAAGTTGACGCGGTAGGTCGCGACCGCCACCCTGTGCGCCGCGGCCGAGGTGCCACGCGGAGGAAGTCCCGTCGAATGCTCGCCTATATTGTGAGACGCCTCGCGCTGATGGTGCCGACCATCATCGGCATCATGCTGATCTCGTTCGCGGTCGTGCAGTTCGCCCCCGGCGGGCCGGTGGAACGCGTCATCGCCGAGATCACCGGCCAGGGCTCCTCCGCCACCGCGCGCATCTCCGGCGGCGGCGGGGATTTCGGGGGCATGTCGCAGGGCTCGCCCGCGGGCGATCCCGTCTCCTCGAAATACCGCGGCGCGCAGGGGCTCGACCCCGCCTTCATCAAGGAGCTGGAGAAGCAGTTCGGCTTCGACAAGCCGGCGCATGAGCGGTTCCTGCTGATGATGTGGAACTATCTGCGCTTCGATTTCGGCCGCTCCTATTTCCGCGACATCTCGGTCATCGACCTCATCGGCGAGAAGATGGCGGTCTCCATCTCGCTCGGCCTGTGGATGACGCTCATCACCTACGCCATCTCCATCCCGCTCGGCATCGCCAAGGCCGTGCGCGACGGCTCGCGCTTCGATGTATGGACCTCGGCGGTGATCGTGGTCGGCTATGCCATACCGAGCTTCCTCTTCGCCATCCTGCTCATCATCCTGTTCGCCGGCGGCTCCTTCTTCTCCTGGTTCCCCTTGCGCGGCCTCACCTCCGACAATTGGGACCAGCTCTCGCTCGGCGCCAAGATCGTCGATTATTTCTGGCACCTCGCCCTGCCCATCATCTCCATGGTGCTCGGCGCCTTCGCCACCATGACGCTGCTCACGAAGAACTCGTTCCTCGACGAGATCCGCAAGCAATACGTGGTCACGGCCCGCATGAAGGGCCTGTCGGAACGCGCGGTGCTCTACCGCCACGTCTTCCGCAACGCGATGCTCATCATCATCGCCGGCTTCCCCGGCGCCTTCATCTCGGCCTTCTTCACCGGCTCGCTGCTGATCGAGACCATCTTCTCGCTGGACGGGCTGGGCCTGCTCGGCTTCGAGAGCGTGCTCAACCGCGACTACCCCGTCGTGTTCGCCAATCTCTACATCTTCTCGTTGGTAGGCCTTCTGGTGAACCTCCTCTCCGACCTCACCTACACCTGGGTCGATCCGCGCATCGACTTCGACACGCGGGACGTCTGAGCCATGGACGCCGCCAACACGCTGCCGCCGCCGGACACATCGCCGACACCCGGCCCTAACGCCACGGGGCTGGACACATCGGCCTCATCGTCCACCACACTGCACTCACAATCCACGCGCAAATCCCGGCTTTCGCCGATAAACCAGCGGCGCTGGGAGAATTTCAAGCGCAACCGGCGCGGGTGGTGGAGCTTCTGGATCTTCACCGTCCTGTTCGCGCTGAGTCTGGGCGCGGAGATCATCGCCAACAACAAGCCGTTCCTCGTAAGTTACGATGGCGCCTACTATTTTCCCGCTTTCAAGGCCTATCCCGAGACCACGTTCGGCGGGGATTTCGAAACGGAAGCGGACTACCGCGACCCCTATCTGCAAAACCTCATAGCCGAGAAGCACGGCTGGATGCTGTGGCCGCCAATTCGCTATAGCTACCAGACACATAACCTCGATCTGCCGACGCCCGCCCCCTCCCCGCCGACCTGGATGCTCACCGACGCGCAATGCCAGCCGGTGGCGGAAAAGCTCGGCGGCCATGGCTGCGGGGCGCTGGAATGGAACTGGCTCGGCACCGACGACCAGGGCCGCGACGTGCTCGCCCGCCTGATCTATGGCTTTAGACTTTCAGTGCTTTTCGGCCTGATCCTGACCATCATCTCCTCCGCCATCGGCGTCGCCGCCGGTGCCGTGCAGGGCTATTTCGGCGGCTGGACAGACCTTATTTTTCAACGGTTTATCGAAATCTGGACGTCGATCCCGGCGCTCTATCTGCTGTTGATCGTCTCCTCCATCCTGGCGCCCGGCTTCTGGGTGCTTCTCGGTATTATGTTACTTTTCTCCTGGGTGTCGCTGGTCGGTCTGGTGCGCGCCGAATTCCTGCGCGCCCGCAACTTCGAGTATGTGCAGGCCGCCCGCGCCCTCGGCGTCTCCAGCGGCACGATCATGTGGCGCCATCTGCTGCCCAACGCCATGGTCGCGACCCTGACCATGCTGCCCTTCATCGTCTCATCGTCGGTTATGACATTGACAGCGCTGGATTTTCTGGGATTCGGCCTGCCGCCCGGCTCCCCCTCGCTGGGTGAGTTGCTGGCGCAGGGCAAGGCGAATGTGCAGGCCCCCTGGCTGGGCCTCACCGGCTTCTTCACCGTCGCCCTGATGCTCAGCCTCCTCATCTTCATCGGCGAAGCCGTGCGCGACGCCTTCGATCCGAGGAAGACCTTCCAGTGAGTAAGCCCTTGCAGGACCAAGCACTTCTCACGGTCGACGACCTCTCGGTAGCCTTCGCGCAAGGGGGCCGGAAGACGCTGGCGGTCGACCATGTGTCGTTCACGCTGAACCGGGGCGAGACACTCGCTCTGGTTGGTGAATCCGGCTCCGGCAAGTCCGTCACCGCCCTCTCCATCCTCAAGCTGCTGCAATACCCGGCCGCCTCGCACCCCTCCGGCCGCGTGATCTTCAACGGCGCGGACCTGCTCGCCATGGAGGAGCGCGACATCCGCAGCGTACGCGGCAACGACATCACCATGGTGTTCCAGGAGCCGATGACCTCGCTGAACCCGCTGCACACGGTGGAACAGCAGATCGGCGAAATCCTGTTCCTTCACAAGGGTTTGCGCGGCCCCGCGGCGCGCGCGCGGGTGGTGGAACTGCTCACCGAGGTCGGCATCGCCAACCCTGAGACGCGCCTCGGCGCCTACCCGCACCAGCTCTCCGGCGGCCAGCGCCAGCGGGTGATGATCGCCATGGCACTCGCCAACGAGCCACAGCTTTTGATCGCCGACGAGCCGACCACCGCACTGGACGTGACCGTGCAGGCGCAGATCCTCGCGCTCCTGAAGAATCTCCAGCGCCGGCTGGGCATGGCCATGCTGTTCATCACCCATGACCTCGGCATCGTCCGCAAGGTCGCCGACCGGATTTGCGTGATGAATCATGGGCGTATCGTCGAAGCGGGGGATGTCGCCACCATCTTCGGCGCGCCGCAGCACCCCTATACAAAGGCCCTTCTGGCGGCGCAGCCGCGTGGGAACCCCTCTTCGCCGCACCCGGAAGCGCCAGTTGTGCTGGAGGCGGAGAAGCTCAAGGTCTGGTTTCCGATCAAGGCCGGAATCATGCGCCGCACGGTCGGCTACATCAAGGCGGTGGACGGCGTCTCGCTCGCCATCCGCCGGGGCGAGACGCTCGGCGTCGTCGGCGAAAGCGGCTCCGGCAAGACGACGCTCGGCCTCGCGCTGCTGCGCCTCATCTCCTCCGAGGGCCCCATCGTCTTCATGGGCCAGAACATAAACACGCTTAAAACCAAAGAGATGCGGGCGCACCGCAATGCCATGCAGGTGGTCTTCCAGGATCCCTTCGGTTCGCTCAGCCCGCGCATGTCCGTCGCCGACATCATCGGCGAGGGCCTGCGCGTGCACCAGCCGCGCCTGACGGCGGAGGAGCGCGACGCCCGCGTCGTCGCCGCGCTGCGCGATGTCGGGCTGGAGCCGGAAAGCCGCCACCGCTACCCGCACGAATTCTCCGGAGGCCAGCGCCAGCGCATCGCCATCGCCCGCGCCATCGTGCTCGAACCATCCTTCATCGTGCTCGACGAGCCCACCAGCGCGCTGGACATGATCGTGCAAGCACAGATTGTCGACCTCCTGCGCGACCTCCAGCAGCGGCGGAACCTCACCTACATGTTCATCAGCCACGATCTGCGCGTCGTCGCCGCCCTCGCCTCCCGCCTTCTGGTTATGAAGGGTGGCGTGGTGGTCGAACAGGGGCCCGCGGCCGAGCTGTTCGCCGCGCCCAAGAGCGACTATACCCGCGCCCTGTTCGCCGCCGCCTTCGACATGGAGACGGCCGAAGGGTCCCCCACCGCCTGACCGGAGGTCGATATGTCGGAACGCGCGAGGATCGGCGAGCTCGCCGATCGTGCTGTGTCTGTGACCAGCGAGCCCCCGCTCCGCTTGGCCGACGGTTTCCGCGCCTATGAACGTCATCGCGTCACGATCGCCGGCCGCGGTGGCGCCCCGCTTCATCAGGAACGCGACATCATTCGCGTCGGCCAGGTCGTTGCAACACTAGCCTACGATCCGGATGCGGGCTGTTTTGCGTTCATCCGACAGTTCCGCGCCGCGGCGCATCTGGCTACGGGACGGGGCGAGATCGTCGAGTTGGCGGCGGGATTGCTGGAAGAGGGCGAGGAACCGACTGAGGCAGCCGCGCGGGAATGCCACGAGGAAATCGGCGTGGTGCCTCGCAAGCTGCTGCCGATGTTCAGCTTTCTGCCCAGTCCCGGTGTCAGCGACGAATATGCTCACGTATTCCTGGCACTGGTCGACTCGTCGCATGTGCCGGCAGAAGCGGGCGAAGCCAGCGAGAGCGAATACACACGACCGCTTCTGGTGCCGGTCGATTCGGCGCTTGCCAGCCTTACGCGGGGAGAGCGGCTCGTCGA
>JAEZMI010000272.1 GCA_023414975.1 Pseudomonadota bacterium
GGGCGATCCCCGCCAGCCGGCGGGCGAGCGCCGCGAGGCCTTTCAGCCGCACCTTGAATTTCATCGCGTCCTCCTGGGAGAATGGCGTCGGAGAATGGCGTCAGGGGGTCTCTTCCCGGCAGTCGCAGACGAGGCGGCGTCCGCGCCCGTCCGGGTCGCTCACCGCCTCCACGGCGAGACGCCGCGCGCCGAGCCTCAGCCGGTCGCCCGGCTGCACGGTGGCCGGCGCGCGGAGCGTCACGCGATGGGCGAGCACGGCGCCCGGCCGGTCGGCGATCTCGGCCGGGCTCGCCAGCGTCTCCAGCGCGCCCCACAGCAGGTCCACCGCGAGAAAGGCGCGGGTCACGCCGCCCTGCCCGTCCGGCGTCTCGATGGGCGTCTCATGCACCAGCCGGTGCCGCAGCGCCGCGATGGGCAAGGGACCCTGAGAAAGCCCGCTCATAGCCGCGTCACCCGGAACGGGGCGACGAGCGCGTCGAGCCGCGCCGGAAAGGCCGCGCCCGGCCCCGGCACGTCGCGGTGCTCGTAGAAATGCGCCAGCACCACCCGCACCGCCTCGACCAGCGGCGAGGGCACATGGTCGGCGTCGGGTCCATGCCCGGCGGTGATGTCCAGCACGATCCCCGCGAGCGCCCGCCCCGGCGCCGGCACCGCGGCGCGGTCCACCCGGATCAGGCCGGGCAGGCGCGCCGTGTCGAGCGTGAAGGCACCCGGCGGCAGCGCGGTCTCGCCGCCGCCCGCGTCGATCACCTTGGCCGCGAGCAGCGCCCGCAGCGGGTTGACCGGCACCGGGATCAGCCCGGAGACCGGCCAGGCGTCGCGGGTAATACGCCAGCTCTGATCGATCAGCACGCGCCGCGTCAGCGCCTCGACGGTGGCGCGGGCGCTGGTGAGGAGGGAGGCGATCAGCCCGTCCTCCGCCTCATGGTCGACGCGCAGATAGGCCTTGGCCTCGGCGAGCGTCAGCGGCTCGGCCGGCGGGCCGGCGAGAAGAAGAGCGGGCATTGGGGGCCTCGTGTTTGGGGTGTTTGCGAGGTGGGGCGCGGCAACGACATCCTTCGAGGCTCGCTGCGCCCGCACCTCAGGAGGACGATGTGTGAAGGAACGGCGTCATGCTGAGGTGCCGCCGCAGGCGGCCTCGAAGCACGCACGCGGCTTGGGATGCCCGTTCCCCGGACGAGCCACGCGCAGCGTGGCGATGATCCGGGGCCCAGGAGAAACTCTTCGGCCGAAGACTCTTCCGCTGGGTCCCGGCGCGGCGTTCCGGCGTTGCCGTCACGCGGCCGGGACACGTGGCGCGGCCCGGCCGATTGACGGCGCCGGCCGGCGCGGCGACAAGGACACGCCCGATTTGCACGCCCGATCGGCACGCCCTTCAGGCCCGCCCCGCGTGCCGCCCTCTCGCCGGAACCCGCCCATGCGCCGCCTCCTGCTCTCGCTCGCCGCCCTTAGCTGCCTCGGTCTCGCCGGCCTGAGCCTGCCCGCGCAGGCCATTGTCGGCGGCGCGCCGGCGGATGCGGAGCTGAAGGCGGCGACGGCGATGATCGTCTCGACGCGCGGCGCCGCCTGCACCGGCGTGGTGCTGGCGCCGACCGTGCTGCTCACCGCCGCCCATTGCGTGCAGCCGGCGGCGGATTACGCGGTCGTGGTGTTCGAGGCGAGCGGCCCGCGCCTCATCCCGATCAGCCGCATCGCCGTGCATCCCGGCTTCGACCCGAATTCCTTCGAGACGCGCCGGCCGACGCCGGACCTCGCGCTGGCGCGCCTCTCCGAGAGCCTGCCGGCGAGCTTTCGCCCGGCGACGCTCACCTCGGAAGTGGCGCTGCCCGCCCGCCGCGGCGGCTTCGTCATCGCCGGCTTCGGCGTGACCAGGGACGGCGACGGCAAATCCGCCGGCACGCTGCGCATGGCGAGCCTGCCGAGCATCGGCACGACGGGCGGGATCATGGTCCGCCTGTCGGACGGCGCGGCCAAGGGCGGCTGCACCGGCGACAGCGGCGGGCCGGTGCTGCTGGATGGCGTCGTCACCGGCATCATCGGCTGGTCGACCGCCGCCGGCGGCGCGCGCGGCTGCGGCGGCGTCACCGGCGCCACCCTCATCGGCCCGCAGCGCGCCTGGATCGACGCGACGTCGCGGGCGATGGGGCGGTAGCCACCGCGCGGCCATCCTTCGAGGCCCGGCGTGCCGCCGGGCACCTCAGGATGACGGTGTGCTGGGAAGAAAAACGCCAACACGCGTCATGCCGAGGTGTCGCCGCCGGCGGCCGCGAAGCACGCACCCCCATTCCCCGGACGAGCCCCGCGCAGCGCGGTGCCGGGCCCCGACCCCGTTCCCCGGACAAGTTGCGCACCGCGCAACGATGATCCGGGGCCCAGGGGCCAGGCATTTGCCCGTTCCCCGGACGAGCTGCACAATGTGCAGCGATGATCCGGGGCCCAGGGAAGACTCTTCGGCCGAAGACTTTCGCGCTGGATCCCGGCTCGCCTTCCGCTCGCGCTTCAGGCGTCCGGGACACGCCTCACGCCGCGAACTTCAGCAGCTTGATGGCGTCGAAGTCCTGCACGCCGCCGCCCACGCGCTTCGTGGTGTAGAACAGCACATAGGGCTTGGCGGAATAGGGGTCGCGCAGCACGCGCACGCCGGCGCGGTCGACCACAAGATAGCCGCGGCGGAAATCGCCGAAGGCGATGGCGAGCGTGTTGGCCGCGGGGTTCGGCATCTCCTCCGCCTCGAACACCGGGAAGCCGAGCAGGCTCGGCTGCGCGCCCGGCGCGGTCGGCGCGGCCCACAGATACTGGCCGTTCTCGTCCTTCAGCTTGCGCACCGCGCCCTGCGTGCGCCGGCTCATCAGGAAGCTGCCGTTCTGCCGGTAGCCCGCCTTCAGCGCATAGACCAGATCGACCAGCGGATCGGCGGGGTTGGCGGCCGGGAAATCGCCCGCCGCGCCGGTGGCGACGAAGCCGAGCTTGCCCCACGTCCAGGCGCTCTCCGCCACCGTGTCATAGGCGAGGAAGCCCTTCGGCTTGCCGACGCCGTCGCCGGTCACAAAAGCCGTGCCCTCCTGGCTGGCGAAGGCGGCCTCCACCTCGATGGCGAGCCATTCGTCGATGTTGACGGCGGAATCGTCCAGCAGCGTCTGCGTCGCCGCCGGCATGGCGTAGAGCTCCATGGCGGGAAAGGCGAGTTCGTCCAGCACCGGGCTCGCCGTCTGGCTGCGGGCGGCCGTTTCCGCCACCCAGCCGACCGCCGGGCCAGAGGTCATGAAGGGCTTCTTGTAGGTGCCCTGCGAGATGGTGCGCACATCCGCCAGCGCCCGCACCGGCGAGAGCGCGGCGAGCCGCTTGCCGATCTCGCGCTCGGTCTCCACCGGCACGGTGTAGCCGCCATCGGCGCCCACGCCGGCGGAGAGCGCCTTGGATTCCAGCCGCTTCAGCCCGGCCGCCTCGCCGGTGCGCACATAGGTGTCGAAGGCCGCCTTGTGCTCGCGCGCGGCGAGGTCGGTGAACGCCTCGCCACCGCCCAGCGCCGGGCGGCGGGCCTTGAGCACCAGCTCGTCGATCAGCGCCTTCTGCGCGTCGAGCACGGCATTGATGCGCTCCACCTTCTCGGCGGTGATCGCATCGGCCCCGCGCCGCTCCAGCTCGCCGAGGCGCTGGTCATTGGCATCCTTGAACGCCTCGAAGGCGCTCATGAATTCCTCGAAGGCGGCGGAAACCTCCGGCCCGCCGGACTTGGTCTCGGGCGCAGTCCGGGCCGTGGCGGTGAAAGGAGTGGCGGGCAGGGAAGTGGCGGTCATGGGGATATCCTGTTGAGGGGATGAGGTGTTCGCGGCGGCTCATGAGAGCGCCGTCATGGCCGGGCTTGGCCCGGCCATCCACGAGTTGGGCCAGGCGCGCGAAGACGTCGTGGATCCCCGGGCCAAGCCCGGGGATGACGGCGTGACGCTGTTGGCGGTGCGAGGCTGTTGGCGGTGTGACTGCGGAAACCCGTTCCCCGGACGAGCCCCGCGCAGCGGGGCGATGATCCGGGGCCCAGGGAAAACGCTTCGGCCAAAGACTTCCGCGCTGGGTCCCGGCTCGCCTTCCGCTCACGCTTCAGGCGTCCGGGACACGCGCCCCTACCCCGCCGGCGCGAGCGCCGGCAGCGTGCGCAGGCGGCGGGCGCCGCGGCGGATGGCGGCGGCGAGGCGGCCCACCCCTGCGGCCATGGCC
>JAEZMI010000412.1 GCA_023414975.1 Pseudomonadota bacterium
GCACAACCTTGCCAAGGTTGGGGTCGTGGGTTCGAATCCCATCGCCCGCTCCAGTTTTTCCTTCAAATGAAATGCGTTACGTCAGGCCGCCGCAAGGCGGCCTCGTCGTTTCAATTCCGGGCCGCCACCGGGTCGCTACGCGGATCAAACGGCGGCTCCCTCGCGCGTGGCCGCCAGGCGTTCTCACACCGAGGCGGGGTCCCGCTTGCCTTGCCGGAACGCCGTGAGCGCGATCGGCTCGTGGCCGGCGCGGGAGCTCAGTCCTTCGCCGGCGCACGCGCGGAGCCGCCGCCGCACACGAGGGCGAACACCGCGAACGCCGCACACACGGCGGCGGCGAAGAAGGCGAGCCCATGCTGCGCGTACTCCATGGAAAGGCCGGCAAGCACCGGCCCGAGCAGGGCGCCGAGGCCCCACATCAACCCCATGGCGGCGTAGATGCCGATCAGTTCCGCGCCCTGGAACCGGCTGCCGACCACGGTGAGCATGATGGTGTAGATGCCGACGAACGCGCCGCCCCAGAGGAACAGCAGCGCATAGGTCGCGACCTCGTTGGTGAGCGCGATCGGCCACACCAGCGCCCCGAGCGCGGCCACCACCGCGAGGATGACCACCAGACGCACGCGGTCCATCTTGTCGCCGAGCCAGCCGATGGGCAGCTGCAGAACGATGGCGCCGATCATCATGCACGACATCAGCCGGGTGGCTCCGCCCTCGTCCCAGCCGAGATTGACGGCATAGATCGCGAGGAAGGACAGGCCCGCGGTCTCGATCGCCGCATTGAGCACGGTGGCGGAGATCGCAACCGGCGCGAGGCGCATGAATCGCAGCGGGCTGCCGTGCGCGGGTTCCTCGAACGCCGGGGCCTCCACTTTCGGCGAGGCCACGAACAGCGCGGCCGAAAGCGCGATGCCGGCCCCCACCAGATAGGGCAAGAAACCCGTACTGCCGATGACCGACAGGATCAGCGGGCCGAGCGCGAAGCCGATGGAAAGCGCGGCCGTATAGGCCGCCATGGCGCGGGCGCGGGTGGATTCGGTCGAAAGGCTGTTGGTCCACGCTTCCGACAGCACGAACAGGACTTCCGATGCCATTCCGAGCAGCAGCCGCAGCACGAACCACAGCCAGATGAAGGGCAGCACCGGGAAGGCGGCGAGCGCGGTGGCGCCGAGCAGCAGCGCCAGCACCACCAGCCGCCGGATGCCGAAAATGGCGACGATGCGCGGCAGGATCATCGCGGTGATGAGCACCCCCACCGCATGCATGGCGGCATTGGCGCCGATGAGGGTCTCGCTCAATCCCTGCGCCACCAGCGCGAGCGCGATCAGCGCCGCGCTGAGACTGTAGGTGAGGCCGAACATCATCGCCGTGGCGATGACGGCGGCGCGCGAGAACAGGTTGGCTTTGCCGGGAGCGGCGGTGGAAACACTCATGCGGCGCGGGCCTCGTGGGAGTCGGACGGAGAAGAGCGCCAGCGTCGCAGGAAACCCGCCATGCGCTCGCTCCATGCGGTTTCGCGGTGCTCGACCAAGCGGGCGAGGGTAGCCGCATAATCGAGCACCAGACCGGGCGTCCAGGTCATGGAGGCGGCACGGCTGCGGATCGCGGCCGCAACCCATATGTCGGGATTAACGAGCAACTGCAGCAGCTTCAGCCACGGGAAGCGGGAGGCGAGCGCCCCTTCCAGCGCCGCGTCGAGCGCGTGGGCGACCACCACCGAGCAGTTCCGGTTGCACAGATTATAGGTGTCGTCCTGCCGGTAGCCGGCCCAGAAGGCCCGCAGCCGGCGGGGATTGTAGTTCTCGAACACGACATGCTGGTCGGCCGGGCACCATTCGGCGGTCTCATAGGCATAGGAGGGCTGGAACCGTCCCTTCAGGTCGTTCTCCGGCGTGCCGCGCAGAGAGGCCATGAAATCGGTGCTGGACCGCTCGATCTCCTGCGCCGGATAGTGGCTGATGTAGAGGTTGGGCGGCATCTCCAGCGCGGCGTGGCCGGTCGAGATGACGCCGTGGCCGTCCACCGCCGCGATGTAGCGGTCGACCAGCAGTCGGCGCTCGGCGGCATAGGCGGAGCCGACCGGGGTCCAGACATGCACCGTCATCGGGTGTTCCACGCGCACCGGCTCGCCGGTATCGACCAGGATCGGGGCCGTGTCGTACCAGCCGCGCTGGCCGAACAGCGGCAGAGCGAGGATGGTGGCCTCGCTTTCCAGCGTGCGGAACATCAGGCCAAGCCGCAACAGCAGCCATCCCGTGAGGGCCAGAAGCAGGCTGATGGCGAAGGGGATGTTGCGGCTGTGCGGCAGCGGCCAGTCGGTCATGATCAGGCCGGCAGCGGCGAGTTCGATCACGCCGAATACCACGGAGGTCCGCCAGCCGTCGAACCGAACCACCACAGCGGTGGCTATCCGTCCCAAGCCGTCCAGCACGAAGCCGAGCACGAACAGGGTGGCGAGCGTGCCCGGCGGCAGGAACAGGATGAGGGTGCCGACCAGCAGCAGGCCGCCGGCCTTGAGGAGCGCAAGCGTGCGGGCGGAGCGTTTGCCATGCTGCAGGAACACCATCAGCGCCAGCACGCCGTTCAGCATGAAAACGAGGCCGAGCGTCTCCTGGGTGACGAAGGTGGCGCCGTCCACGGCATCTAAAGCGAGCCCGGCCGCCAGAGCGATGAGGATGAGGCCAAGCCCAGCGACAGCATACCATCTGGCACGGAACGCCTCCGAGCCGATGAGCAGAAAGCAGAGTTTAAGCATAGGGGTTAGTGTTTCACTCTGGAAAGACCCCATACTGCCACCGCATTCGCGGATGAGGAAGCGCGTCCTCTGCTTACGCACCTCTGAGTTCCTTGATGGGCTGGCGAACTGCGTCCCGTGTCTGCGCCCACGGTGTTGGATTACTGCGGAAAGCGGCATGGCAGGGCGGATAAGCCCCGTCTGTTCAAGACCGACGGAAAGGGCCCCGATCCGCGATCTGCGGGTCGATTCAGGTCTGTTGGGCGACTGGTCTGCGCCATTGCAGCAGCAGCACGGGCGCAATCATCGCCAGTCCGAGCAATGACGAATAAAGCTCCGGCGCAACCAACAACATCGCAGCCACCGCCAGCACGAGCCGCTCCCATGCCCGCAAGGTCGTCAGCATCCAGCCCGCGATGCTGGCTCCCAAACAGGTGATGCCGATCACGCAGCCGGCGAACGCCAGGAAAAAGTCCGGCCAGTTGAAGTCCTTGGTGACCAGCAGCAGCGACGGCGAGAACACGAAGACGAAGGGAACCAGAACCTTGCCGAGGCCAAGCCGGAAAGCCGTATTGCCCGTGCGGAACGGGTCGGCATTGGCCATGCCCGCCGCCGCATAGGCCGCGAGCGCAACAGGCGGCGTGATGTCCGCCAGCACGCCGTAATAGAACACGAAGAAATGCGCGACGATGGGTTCGACACCCAGCAGGCCCAGGGCGGGCGCGGCGATGGTCGCCATGATGATGTAGTTGGCCGTCGTCGGGATTCCGCAGCCCATCAGGATGCACACCACGCCGGTCATGACCAGGGTGAACAGCAGCGTCAGCCCCTGAGGCGAGACCAGGAAGGCGGGCAGTACCGTGGATGCCCAGGTCGCCATCGAGGCGGCGGTCGAGGTGACGATGAACGATACCTTGAAGCCGACGCCGGTGAGCGTGACCACGCCGACCACGATGCCGACGGTGGCGGCCGCCGCGCCGACCGCCAGAGCGTATTTCGCGCCGTCGCGCAGGCCCTCGGCAATGTCGGTGAGGCTCATCCGGTTGCGCGGATTGAGCAGGCCCACCGCGATGCACAGGGTGATGCCCCAGAATGCGGCGAGATAGGGCGTGTAGCCCATGAGCAGGATGGCGATCAGCACCACAAGCGGAATGACCGTCGGCCAGTCACGCTTCAGCGCCGCCTTCACATCCGGCATCTCCTCAGGCTTCAGGCCACGCAGACCGTTGCGCTTGGCCTCGAAATGCACCTGGATGAACACGCCGAAGAAATGCATGAACGCCGGCACGATCGCCGCGAGGATGATCGTGGTGTAGGGCAGGTCCAGGAACTCGATCATGAGGAACGCCGCCGCGCCCATGATCGGCGGCGTGATCTGTCCGCCGGTCGACGCGGTGGCTTCGACGGCGGCGGCAAAATGGCGCTTGTAGCCGAGGCGGATCATCGCCGGGATGGTCAGCGAGCCGACCGTCACCGTGTTGGCGACCGAGGAGCCGGAAATCATTCCGAACAGTGCCGAACCGAAGATCGAGACCTTCGCCGGCCCGCCGGCATAGCGCCCGGCGATCCAGGCCGCGCAATCGAGAAACAATTGGCCAAGGCCGATGCGGGTGGCGAACACACCGAACAGCACGAAGTGGAAGACATAGGTCGCGACCACGCCGAGCGCGACGCCATAGATGCCCTGCGTCGTGAGGTAGAGGTGATCGACGAGCTGCGAAAAGCTGGCGCCGGGATGCACCAATATTCCCGGCATGTACGGCCCCCACATCGCGTATCCCATGAAGACGAGCGCGATGATCGGCAAGGGCACGCCGAGCGAACGGCGCGTCGCTTCCAGGAGCGCGAGGATGAGGAGGCCGCCGAGCACGACGTCGAGCGTGGTCGGATTGCCGACGCGGAAGGCGAGATCGTCGAGGGGGATCAGCGGGATATGCATCACCGCCACAACGGCGACGATGGCCAGGATCCAGTCGGGAAGGCCGATGCCGAGCGGGCGCAGCCAGCCCGCGCGGGCCGGCTGGGCATAGCCGCTTCGCGTCACGGGAAAGACGAGGAAGACGAGACCAAGCACAAAGGCCAGATGGATGCCCCGGTGCATGGTCTCCTGCAGCAGGCCGAAACCGGCCGTGTAATAGTGGAACAGCGAAAGGACGACGAGGAGCCCGCCAACCAGATAGCCGGCGCCCGGCGCCAGTGGCCGGAAGCGGATTTCCGGATCGAACTTTTCCTCGAGCTCGCGGACCTTCGCCTCGTCAAGCTCGTCGAGACGAAACCCCTCACCCGCCGGAGCGGTGCGCTGGTTATTTTCCACCATGACAGCCCCGCGCCGAGGATCACTTCAGAACGCCGGCTTCCTTGTAGAATTTCTCGGCGCCAGGATGCAGCGGAATGCCGAGGCCGTTGGTGGCATTTTGGAGCGTGATCAGCTTGCCCTTGGCGTGGCCGGCATCGAGCGCGGCCCGTGAGTCCGCGTTCCACAGCGTCTTGACGATGTTATAGATCAGGTCGTCCGGCTGCTTGGCGCTGGTGAGCCACTGCGCATTGACCGAGATGGTATCGGTCGCGCCGACGCCTTTGTACGTATCCGCCGGCACCTTGTCCTTGGCGAAGAACTTGTGCTCGGCGAGCAGCTTCTCGACTTCCGGTCCGGTGATCGGCACCAGCTCGATGCCTGACGAGGACGCGAGTTCGGAGATCGCGCCGGTGGGGTAGCCGCCAACGAAGAAGAAGGCGTCGAGGGCGCCGTCGCGCAGTCGGTCGCCGGCCGGGCCGGGCTTGAGATATTCCGGCTTGATATCCTTCTCGGTCAGGCCATACGCGGCGAGCACGATGCGGGCATCGACCAAAGTGCCCGAGCCGGGCTCGTCTAGCGCGACGCGCTTGCCCTTGAGGTCCTTCACCGACTTGATGCCGGCCGATTTTGAAGCGACGAGGTGAATGGTCTCGGGATAGAGCGTCGCGATGATGCGCAAGTCCTCGACCTTCGGCTTGCCTTCATAAAGACCCGTGCCGGTGTAGGCCCAGCTCGCGACATCGGACTGGGAGAAGCCGGACTCAGCCGCCCCCGACTGGATGGCGTTCACATTTGCGACCGATCCATTGGAGGCGATGGCGGTTGCCACCAGTCCGGGCACGCCCTTGCCGCCATTGCCGGAGATTGCATTGGCGATGAGGCCGCCCACCGGATAATAGGTGCCCGCCGTGCCGCCGGTGCCGATGCGGAAGAAGGTCGGCGTCTGGGCAACGGCGAGCCCGGTCATGAGCGCGACGCCCGCGAGAGCGGCGACCAGTTTCGATGTGCCGAAAAGCTTCATGGTCTTCTCCTCACTGCCAAAACGTGACGCAGCATGGGCGAAGCCTTCCGGCTTGTCGATGCGTAAGGGCCTGCGCTTTTTGTTGAATGGTAGGGACGCAGGAACAGCCCGTCGTCAGGACCGCAAACGCGTGCCTGTTCATTCAACCCGGCGCTACATCCGCTTTCGGACCCACCCGCCATTGCGTTAAAGCGGGGGCGAAGAAAAATGCCGCGGCAGTTCGATCCCCGTCGCCGATTCGACAGCGAGCGAAATTTCGTGGGTGCCGGGGACGGACATGCACCTTCTCGCTCATCATGCTCCGCTGATTCGTGGCTGGAGACATCAGGATGCTCAACGAGCTGGTCCTCGGCATCGCCGTCAATATTGCGGCGATGTTCGTGCATCTCGGCGCCACCATGCTGCTGGTGACGCTGATCCATCCCTATGGAGGCTGGATGGGAGACCGTCCACGTCCCCGGCTGGTTTGGGCGATGCTCACCACGACCATCGTCTTGTTTGTGGCGCATCTGATCGAGGTGGGCGTGTGGGCTGCGGTCTACCTCGTCCTCGCTCGCGCGACCGATTTGGCGAACGCGTATTATGCCGCGCTGCTCAACTACACCACGCTCGGCTATGGTGACGTATTGCGCGGAACGACCACCCGCCTGCTCGGCCCGCTGGCGGCGGCGAACGGCATCATGATGTTTGGCTGGTCGACCGCGCTGCTGATCTATGTGCTGCAAGGCCATCTGCCGCGCATCATCCCACCCAAGATCCGGGACGAGTAGGCGTTGCCGCGAGTCTCGCCGTCCGTCCGCCACACCGTTATCGCGCGCTGAGGCGCTTCAGGTCGGCGTGGACGCGGGCGTTGCCGGCCCAGATGGGGCCGGGGCGGGTGAGGTCGCCCGCGAAGGTCGCGTCGCCGCCGGCCTCGCGGATCAGCGCCGCGCCGGCCCAGCAGTCCCAGCAATAGAGCATCGGGTCGTAATAGCCGGCGATGCGGTTGGCGGCGACATAGGCGAGCATCAGCGCGCCCGAGCCGATGCGGAACAGCACCCCGCCTTCCTGGTAGAGCCCTTCGACGAAGCCGGCGACCTCCTCCGGGCTCGCCTTCTGCGTCGCGCCGAAGCCGATGGTGGTGGAGGCGAGCGTCCAGTCCTGCTTCATGGCGAGGCGCTGCCCGTTGAGATAGGCGCCGCCGCCCTCCATCGCCCAGTAGAGCTCGCGCAGCATCGGCGCATAGATGGCGCCGCCGACCGGGCGGCCTTCATGGGCCAGACCCAGCGAGACGCACCAGTTCGGCTGGCCCACCAGGAAGGGCATGGTGCCGTCGATGGGATCGACCACCCAGACATAACCGGAGGTGCCCTGCGTGGCGGCCTCCTCCTCGCCGACGATGCCGTCCTGCGGGAAATGCCGGGCGATGGCGGCGCGCAGCCAGGTTTC
>JAEZMI010000420.1 GCA_023414975.1 Pseudomonadota bacterium
GAGACCTATCGCGGATGGCGGCCGCTGGAATGGAGCGCCGAACGCGCCGCGGCGAAGATTGCCCGTGCCGCCGACCGGGGCGCGCGGCAGGTGAGCTATCCCTTTGCGCTCGCCGGGCTGGTGGCGCTCGGCCGCGCGACGCCGGCGGTGCTGCGCGAGGCGGTGCTGCGGCGCCTGTTCGCGGTGGAAGTTCATGCGCCGTCGCGGGCCCGCTCCGCCGACGCCTATCGCGGTGCAACCGGTGACGTGCCATCCGCAGTGCCCCCTATTTTACCTCCGTTGCCAGAGAAGAATGTGGTATCAAGGGAAGTAGAGCCGGAGAATTTGACGGAAAACTGAAAACAAATTGCGCGATATGCGCGCCTTGACGTATTCGATATCGCATATACTATCTCGCAACTGCGAAATGGCGCTTCAATTCATTCCATGATGGCCAGCGGGCGCAGCGGCGGAGAGAGCAGATGATCGTTGATACGAAGATCGTGCCTGTGATTCTTGCCGGTGGTTCCGGTACGCGGTTATGGCCGATTTCCCGCGATTCACTGCCCAAGCAGTTCCTCGCGCTGACGCCGGATTCGGGCACGCTGTATCAGGAGACGTTGCGCCGCGTAGCGCCGGGCGCCCTGTTCGCGTCGCCCATCGTCGTCACCAATGAGGAATTCCGCTTCTTCGCCCAGCGCCAGGCACGCGAGATCGGCATCGAGCCCACCGTTCTGCTGGAGCCGGTGCGCCGCGATTCCGGGCCGGCCTTGCTGGCCGCGACCCTGCTTGCGCAAAGCCTGCACGGCGAGGATGCCACGGTGCTCGTCCTCGCCGCCGACCATGTGATCGGCGATGCCCCAGCTTTCCAGGCCGCCTGCCGCAAGGCGCTGGACGCGGCTGGCCTCGGCCACATCGTCACTTTCGGCATCACCCCGACCGAGCCGCGCACCTCTTATGGCTATATCCAGCCGGGCGCGCCCGTGAATGGCGGCGCCGCCGCCCGCGTCGATCGTTTCGCCGAGAAGCCGAACGCCGAACTCGCCCGCCAGTACATGGAGGAGGGCTATCTCTGGAACTCCGGCAACTTCCTCTACCCCGCCCGGCTGATGCTGGAGGAAGCCGAGCAGCATGAGCCGGACATGGTGCATGCCGTGCGCCGGGCGCTCGCCCACGCCAAGCCCGATCTCGGCTTCTGCCGCCTCGGCCCGGAATTCCGCAGCGCGCCGAGCATGTCGATCGACTATGCGGTGATGGAGCGCACCAGCCGTGCCGCCGTGGTCGAGGGCCGTTTCCCCTGGTCGGATGTCGGCAGCTGGAACGCCATGCGCGAGATCACCACGCCCGACGCCGACGGCAATGTGCAGCGCGGCCCGGTGCGCGCGGTCGGCACGCAGAATTCCTACATCCATTCCGAGGGCCCCCTGGTCGCCGCCGTCGGCGTTTCCGGCCTCTCGATCGTCGCGACGGGCGACGCCGTGCTGGTGATGCCCTCCGAGCGCTCGGAAGAGGTGAAGAACCTCGTGGCCTCGCTCAAGGCCGAGCGGCGCAATGAGGCGAACGAGCACCCCAAGTGCCATCGGCCCTGGGGCAGCTACGAGACCATCAATCTGGGCTCGCGCTTCCGCGTGAAGAAGATCGTCGTCGATCCCGGCGAGCGGCTGTCGCTGCAGAAGCACCACCACCGTTCGGAACACTGGATCGTCGTGCGCGGCACGGCGGAGGTCACGGTGGGCGACAAGGTGGCGACGGTTCACGAGAACCAATCGACCTACATTCCGCTCGGCTCCGTTCACCGGCTCAGCAATCCCGGCCGCATCCCGCTCGAACTCATCGAGGTTCAGGTCGGGTCTTACCTCGGCGAGGACGACATCGTCCGCCTGGAAGACATCTATCAGCGCGTCGAGACACCGCACGTTCTTGCGGCGGAATGAGCCTAACCCAAGGAAAGTAACCTTTGAGCAAACCCACCCTGCGAGAGCTTGTCCGCGACACCGGCATCGTGCCGCTGACCTGGGCGGCGGCGACCCGGCAGCAGAACTACCTGAACCTGGGCGATGCGCTCTCCCCGGTCATGGTCGCGTTGCTGTCCGGCCGGCCCATCGCCCATCAGGCGCATGACAGCAAGAGCGTGCGCATGGCCGCCGTCGGCACCATCGCGCAAAACCTCAAGGGCGGCGATATCTCGATCTGGGGCACGGGCTCCTCGCGTTATCTGAACCCGACGCAGGATGGCGAGCGTCAGCTCTTCCGCCCCGACCCGAAGTCGATCTACCGCGTCCACGCCACGCGCGGCCCGGTCAGCCGGGCCATCCTCGGCGAGGAAAACGCGGTCGGGCCGGCGGTGTTCGGCGATCCGGTTTGGGCGCTGCCGCGCTTTTATGACCCAAAGCTGGAGAAGAAGTGGGAACTCGGCGTCATCGTCCACCTGTCGGACCTGACGAACCGCGCGCTCGATACTCTGCCGCGCGAGTCCTATGAGCGCTACCACATCCCCGACGAGTTCAAGGGCAGCGTGCGCATCATCAACACGCTGACGCCGATCAGCGCGCAGGGCCTGCGCGACAAGCTCGACGAAATCCTGTCCTGCAAGCGCCTCGTTTCGACCAGCCTGCACGGCATGGTGTTCGCCGAGAGCTATGGCATTCCGTGCCTCTATTTCTCCCCGCGCGGCCAGCCCGAGGGGCTGATCGAGCGCAAGCTGGACCCGGATGACGGCTACGACCTGCGCATTACCGACCTTTATCAGGGTGTCGGGCGGTCGCGGATTCCCGTCTATGTCCAGCGCCGCAATCGGCCGACCAATTGGGAACACCTGATGTGGGCGATCGACCTCGCCTGGCGGCCGATCGAGTTCGACGTCGACCCCATGATCGACGCGCTGCCCGTCGACATCGCCCCGCTGGCCGCGCCGCGCGACGGTACGGTGTTCGACCTGCCATTCATCCGCGACATCCCGTATTCGCACGGGCCCTACAAGGCGCCGGCGGCGCGCAAGGTACACGAGGCCGATGCTGTTGCGGGGTGATGAAGCCGGCACGAGCACCCTGACGGGTGCCCGGCCGGAATTGGGTCCGGATGCGCCCGTAAGCCTTGCACCTCAGGGGTTCCAGCCCGTTGGGCGCGGGCCGGGGCGCGGCACGGTGATGATCGATGGCTACAACCTCGCGCTCGAAGCCGGCACGGGGGTGGCGACCTATGCCCGCAACCTGAGCTTCGCCTGTGGCGCGCTGGGCTACCGGACCGAAATTCTCTACGGCACGCGGGCGGCGCCCAGCGCCGACCCGCTCCTGCGCGAGATCGCCTTCTTCGACCCCAATGTGGGCTCGCCCTCGCTGCTCCTGGAAATCACCCGCCGCCTGCGCCAGCTCATGACCTCGCCGCTCGGCGTGCGGGCCAAGGACGTGCCGATGAGCGGCAAGGTGGTGACGCGCGCCTTCCATTCGCGGCTGCCGCATTACGACAAGATCTGGAACGCGCCGGAGCTGTTCTCCCGCAGCTACTGGCACTTCCACGCCTACAAGCACTTCCTCACGGTGAGCGGCGTCGACAAGCCGGCGCTGATGCACTGGACCTATCCGCTGCCCATCCGCCTGCCGGGCACGCGCAACATCTATACGCTGCACGACCTCGTGCCGCTGCGCCTGCCCTTCACCACGCTGGACAACAAGAAGTTCTACAAGCGGATGATCCAGGGCGTGCTCAAGCGCGCGGACCATATCGTCACGGTCTCGGAAGCCTCCAAGCGCGACATCGTCGAGCTTTTCGGCTACCCCGAGGAGAAGATCACCAACACCTATCAGGCGGTGTCGATCCCCGCGAAATACGCGCAGAAGAGCGACGACCTGGTGCGCGAGGAGGTCGAGGGCGCCTTCGGGCTGAAGTACAAGGGCTATTTCCTGTTCTTCGGCGCCATCGAGCCGAAGAAGAACATTTCGCGGCTGCTGGAGGCCTACCTCGCCTCGCAGGTGAGCGAGCCGCTGGTGCTGCTCGGCAAGACCGCGTGGAAGGCCGGCGAGGAACTGCGTTTCCTCAATGAATCCAGCAACCGCTATCTCGAACAGCTGGACAACCTCACCTTCACCCGCGACCGCGTGCGCCGCTTCGACTACGCGCCGTTCCCGCTGCTGGTGAGCCTCATCCGCGGGGCGAAGGCGCTGGTGTTCCCCTCGCTTTATGAGGGTTTCGGCCTGCCGGTGCTGGAGGCGATGTCGCTGGGCACGCCGGTGATCACCTCGAACACCTCGTCCATTCCCGAAGTCGCCGGCAATGCCGCGATGATGGTCGACCCCTACGACCCGCGCGCCATCGCTGACGCGATCAAGACCATGGCCGGCGACGCGGAGCTGCGCGCCCGCCTCTCCGGCGAAGGCCGCGTGCAGGCCGCGCTGTTCTCCGAAGACCGCTACCGCGAGAGGCTGGGCAAGCTGTACGCC
>JAEZMI010000015.1 GCA_023414975.1 Pseudomonadota bacterium
GGGGGGGCCCGCGACATTGATCGCGGTGAAGCCCCCTCACCCCAACCCTCTCCCCACCCGGGAGAGGGAGTCAGGGACAAGGTCCAGGGAGACACCGCCATGCACCGCGGCCACGACCATCATCACGACCATGGCGCGGGAGGCCACACCCACGCCCAGTCGCACAGCCACTCCCACGTCGAGTCGCACGCCCACTCTCACAGCGCCGGCCATAATCACGGCCACGGCCCGCGCCGCACCGCGCAGTGGCAGACCCCGCATCTGCCGGAGCCACCCGAGGCGCAGGACCATCCCCCCGGCGAGCCCGATCTCGACCTCGTCGAGAAGGCGTTCGTCGAGAGCTTCGCCAGCGCCAGCGATCCGACGAGCTTCCTGCGCCTCGCCCGCGTGCCGTTCGACGCGGTGACGACGGAGGGTGTGCGGGTCAGCCTGCTGCGCGTCGAGACCAGCGAGACCACCGATGTCGGCGCGGTCATGCCGCATCTCGGCGGTGCCAGCTTCCGTTACGACCCGCTGCCGGCCGCGATGACCTCGCGCCGCAAGACGCTGCGCTTCGTCTATTTCGATGGCCGCGGCACGCTGGCGCTGACCTTGGGCCAGGTGCGCACGCTCGCGCAGACGTGAGGCGCGCTTTTCCCTCAAGCGCGCCCGATCGCCGCGTCCGTGGTTTCGCGGGTTGATCGGAACGCCTCCAAAGTTCATGGTGCCGGTGACAGGTTGCCCGCGATGAGAGCGGGCGCCGGAGTGGATGCCCATGGTTTACGCACGTTCCGATTACGCCCGCTTCTTCGAGAGTGCTGTCGACACGCTGAAGAGCGAGCGGCGCTACCGGACCTTCGCCGAAATCGAGCGCGACACGGCCCGTTTCCCCCATGCCGTCTGGCACAGGCCGGAAGGCGCCCGCGACATCGTCATCTGGTGCTCGAACGACTATCTCGGCATGGGCTGCCATGAGAGCGTGGTGGACGCCATGTGCACCACCGCCCGGCAGGTCGGCGCGGGCGCGGGCGGCACGCGCAACATTTCCGGCAACAGCCACGCCATCGTCGAGCTGGAAGCCGAGCTGGCGGATCTGCACGGCAAGGACGGCGCGCTGGTGTTCACCTCCGGCTATGTGTCGAACCAGACCGGCATCTCCACCCTCGCCAGGCTGATCCCGGACTGCCTCATCCTGTCGGATGCGCTGAACCATAATTCGATGATCGAGGGCGTGCGGCAGGCGGGCCGCGACAAGCAGGTGTTCCGCCACAACGACCTCGGCCATCTCGAAGAGCTGCTGATCGCCGCCGGCGACCGGCCGAAGCTCATCGTGTTCGAGAGCGTCTATTCGATGGATGGCGATACCGCCCCCATCGGCGCGATCTGCGACCTCGCCGACCGCTACGGCGCCATGACCTATCTCGACGAGGTCCACGCGGTCGGCATGTATGGCCCGCGCGGCGCCGGCCTTGCCGAGCGCGACGGGGTGATGCACCGGGTCGACGTGATCGAGGGCACGCTGGGCAAGGCGTTCGGCGTGGTGGGCGGCTATATCGCGGCAAGCCGCGCCATTACCGACGCGGTGCGCTCCTATGCCCCCGGCTTCATCTTCACCACCGCCCTGCCCCCGGCTGTCGCCGCCGCGGCCGCGGCCTCGGTGCGCCACCTGAAGGCATCCGGCGCCGAGCGTGCCCGCCAGCAGGCGCAGGTCGCCAAGGTCAAGCGCGCGCTCGACCGTGCCGGCCTGCCGCAGATGGTCACGCAGACGCATATCGTGCCCGTGATGGTGGGCGACGCGGAAGCCTGCAAGGCGGCGAGCGACCTGCTGCTGGAGGACCACGGCATCTATATCCAGCCGATCAACTATCCCACCGTGCCGCGCGGCACGGAGCGGCTGCGCATCACCCCCGGCCCGTTCCATGACGACGCGCTGGTGGCGCATCTGGCGAACGCGCTGGTGGATGTGTGGACCCGCCTCGGCCTGCCCTTCGTCGCGCAGGCCCAAGCGGCCGAGTAACGTATCCGAGGGCGCCGGCGGATCCGGCCGTCGTCAGTCCTTCGGCTCGGTCTCGTCGAGCTGGGACGTAGCGTCCTTCGGCAGCGGCGGCGCGACCGGCGGGCCGAAGAACATCCGGGCGATGACCGGGATCAGCAGCGCCAGCCCGACGAAGCGCGCCAGGTGGTGCGCGGCGACAAAAGCCGGGTCCAGCCCCAGCACGAAGGCCATGATGGTCATCGCCTCCAGCGCGCCGGGCACATAGGCGACCAGCACCTTGGGCAGCGGCTCGCCCGAGAGCGTCGCCCCCAGCAGCGAAAAGCCGACGGCGACGGCGATCGCCACCGTGAGGGCGCCCAGCGAATCGATGAAGAAGCGGCGCAGCGTCTCCGCCTTGGTGCCGGCGAAGCGGCTGCCGGAATTCGCGCCGAGAATGACGAAGCTGACGACCAGCAACAGGTCCGGCAACCGGCCTTCGATCAGCCCGGCGCCGTGGACGACGCCGCTGGCGAGCATGGCCCCGACCATCGTGCCGCCGGGAAAGCGGGCCTTTTCCGCGAGGAACGCGCCGAGCACGCCGACCCCGATGGAGAGGAAGAAGCTGGTCCAGTCCGGTACCACCGGGTTGATCGGCAGCGTGCCGGCCGGCTGATGGCCGAGCCCGCCCAGCGCCGCCGGCAGCAGCGCCACCAGCACGAAGAGCCGCAGCGACTGGCTGAACACCACGCGCCGCGTATCGGCGCCCGAGCTTTCCGCCATGATGAGCACGGTGGAGAGCGCACCGGGCGCCGCGCCGAAAAAGGCGCTGCGGCGATCCCAGCCGGCGACCTTCTCCAGATAGAGGATCACCGCCAGCATCATCACCGGCACGGAGACGAGCAGCACCACCATCGTCACCGGCCAGGTGGACAGTCCGTTGAGCGTGTCCGGCGTGATGGCCGAGCCCATGGAGGTGCCGAGCAGCACATAGATGACGACGCGGACGTGGCTCTCGACGCCGACCGGCGCGCCGAAAAGCGCCGCCACCGCCGTCGCCACCAGCGCGCCGGACAGCCAGCCCGCGGGCATGCCGACCCCCGCGAACAGCGCGCCGCCGGCGAAAGCGAGGGCGAGGGTCACGCCCCACCACAGGAAGTCGCGGGGGGAATAGCCGGGGCGCGGGAGCTTGAATGACGGCGGCATGGGCAAGGCGGCGACAGCAGGGATTGCGCGGGATAGCGGGAGCGCGCGGGACGCTACGTAGCACTGCGTAGCGGGCGGGTGATTTGCGCCGGATCAATGCGCCCAAGCGCGCCGCCGGTCAAATCGCGATCATGCATAGTTCAGCTCTCTTCCATGCCGAGCGCGCGGTGCCGCGCTACACCTCCTATCCCACCGCGCCGCATTTCTCGGCGCAGATCGGGGCGAACGACCATGCGCGCTGGCTGGCCGGCCTGCCGGCGGAGGCGACGCTGTCGCTCTATCTCCACGTCCCGTTCTGCCCCTCGCTCTGCTATTATTGCGGCTGCACCACCAAGGCGACGCGCCGGCCCGCGCCGGTCGCCGCCTATGCCGCGCGGCTGGAGCGCGAGATCGGGCTTGTCGCCGCGCAGGCCGGCGGGCGCCGCGTCACCCATATCGCCTGGGGCGGCGGCACGCCGAGCCTGACTGGCCCGGAGGCCCTGAAGCGCCTGTTCGGCCGGATCAGCGACGGGTTCGATCTCACTGGCCTGATCGAACACGCCATCGAACTCGATCCGCGCGAGACCGACGAGGCGCTGGCCGACGGTCTCGGCGCCATCGGCGTGGACCGGGTCAGCTTCGGCGTGCAGGATTTCAGCGTCCATGTGCAGTCCGCCATCGGCCGGGTGCAGCCCTTCGGCACGGTCGAGCGGGCGGTAAAATGCGTGCGGGACGCGGGGGTTGGCGCGGTCAATCTCGATCTGATGTACGGCCTGCCCCACCAGACCGAGCGCGATGTGCGCCGCACCGCCCAGCTCGCGACGCTGCTGGCGCCCGAGCGGCTCGCCTTGTTCGGCTACGCTCATGTGCCGTGGGTACGGCCCAATCAGAAACTCATCGACCAGACCGCCCTCCCCGGCGCCGCCACCCGCCTCGACCAGGCCGAAGCGGCGCGGGAGGTTCTGGTGGAGGAAGGCTATGTGCCTGTGGGACTTGACCATTTCGCGCGACCCACCGACACGCTGGCCGTCGCCGCGGCGGCGGGGCGGCTGCGCCGGAACTTCCAGGGCTACACGGTCGACCAGGCGGATGCGCTCATCGGCCTGGGGGCGTCCGCCATCAGCCGGCTGCCGGAGGGTTTCACCCAGAACGCGCCGGATTCCGCCTCCTATATCCGCGCTATCGACGCCGGGCGGTTCTCGACCACGCGCGGCATCGCCTTCACGCCGGACGATGTGAAGCGCGGCGCGCTCATCGAGCGGCTGATGTGCGACCTCGCCGTCGATCTCGACGCGGCGATACTGGATGAAGCCCGCCCCCGGCTTGCGCCGCTGGTGGCGGACGGTCTCCTGGACATACGGGGCCAGCGCATCGCCATGACGTCCGTCGGCCGCCCCTTCGTGCGCCTCGCCGCCGCGGCGCTCGACGCGCGCCTTCAGGCCGGCGCCCGGCACTCCGTCGCCGTCTGATGCGCGCGGCTCAAGACGACAAGGGCCCCGCCGGTAAGCGGGGCCCTTGAGATTCAAGGCGCCTTGAAGGCCCCGTCAGGCCGCACCGGCCAGGCGGCGCATGCTGCCACGGTCATTGATCCGCACCTCGTCGGCCCGCAACAGCGCGACCAGCCCCCGACGCTTCAGCTCGGAGAAGGCCCGGCTGACGGTCTCCAGCGTGAGGCCGAGGAAATCGGCGATCTCCTGGCGCGTCATCGGCAGGTGCAGCGTGCCGCCGACCACGCCTTCCGGCATGAGCCGCAGCAGGAAGAAGGCGACGCGCTCCAGCGCCGACATGCGCCCGAGCGCCAGGGCATGCGCATGCATGGCGCAGAGCTGCCCCTCGAAGCGCCGCAGCAAACGCGCGGCGAGGCCGGGGTCGCGCTCCAGGGCGCGGCGGTCATGGGTGGTGATGAGGGCCGTGGTGAGCGTCTCGGCCGAGCAGGCATAGACATCGCCGGCGGCCAGGCCGAACACGTCGCCGGGGCCGAGAAGTTCGACGACCTGCCGGCGACCGTCCGGCAGCAGCTTGGTCAGCATGACCGCGCCTTCCACGACCTCCATGATGCGCCGCGCCGGATCACCTTCATGCAGAACCGCGACATGCGCGGCGACGCGCAGATGCGAGCCGGGCATCTCGGGCGCGGCCGCATGACGCGAATAGCTCCCGGTGCGTTCTTCGACGATCTGGCGCATCTGGTCCTCCGCGGCTGATCTGGATCAACCTTAGTCGGCACCGCTGCGGTACACAGTTCGGTGGGCTGCGTAAGGAATTTTGCGGAAGGGCAAGCCGCCGCAGGCACAGGTCGAATGTCGAGGGTGGGGTCGAGGGTCGAGCGGCACCCGCGCGCCACTCGGCCGGCGTCGTCAGTGGGCGGGCGTCGTCAGTGGGCAGGCGTCGTCAGTGGGCAGGCATGGCGCGCGCGAGGCTCTCGACATTCAGCGGCTTGCGCACGATGCCCACCGGCTTCAGGCCCCGCAGCTGATGGTCGATCGCGCTCTGCGACTGGCCGCTGATGACGACCACGCTGGGCGGCTCGGCGAGCTCCAGCAGCCAGCGCACGGCCTGGCCGCCGGGAATGCCGGGCAGGCTGAGATCGACGATCACCGTGTCGCGCCCGTCAGGCGGCGCGGCGCGGAACAGGCTCTCGGCATCGCGATAGGAAACCACCTCGTAGCCGAGGTTTGCGAGGATCAGGCCGAGCGAATCGCTCACCCCCGCATCGTCCTCAACGACATGAACCCGCACAAGCGATCTCCCGCAATCTTCCCGCAAAGGTGCGAAAGACGGCCCCGCCGGGCAATTCGTAGGGATGCGTAGACGGGCCGGGGCGCGTTCTGGCCGGTGTGCGGAGGTTTCGCAAGGCCGGATAAGGCCTTAGGCCCGCATGTCGTTCAGGCTCGCGTGTCCTTGAGGACGATGCGCACCAGATCGGCCGCGTTCTTGGCTCCCAGCTTTTCCATGATGCGGGCGCGGTGCACCTCGATGGTGCGGGGCGAGATGCCGAGCACGCGCCCGGCCTCCTTGTTGGAGGCGCCGGAGGCGATCTGGACGAGGACTTCCCGCTCGCGCGGCGTCAGCAGGTCATGGCCGGGGAAATGCGCGGAGATGAGGTCGGCGGGCTCGGCCGCGCTGCGGCGCTGATGCGCCTCGATGGCGTCGCGCACCCGCTCCACCACCGTGTCGGCATCGAACGGCTTCTCGATGAAGTCGAGCGCGCCGTGGCGGATGGCGTCGACCGCCATCGGAATGTCACCCTGGCCGGAAATGATGAAGATCGGCGCGGGGTAGCGGTCCGCCTCCAGCTCTTTCAGGATATCCAGCCCCGAACGGCCGGGCATGTGCACATCGAGCACGATGCAGGCGGGAACATGGGCGCGCGCCGCCGAGAGGAAGGCGGCGCCGTCGGAGAAGCCGCGCACGTGGTAACCTTCGAGGCTCATCACCAGCGACAGCGCATCGCGGACAGCCGGATCATCGTCCACGATGAAGACTTCACCCATCTGCGCCATGTCGCGTTCCCCTCATCCGGCTTCGGCGGGCGCCGCCGGCCGGGCAACGGGGAGCAGCAAAGCGAAGCACGCTCCCTTGCCGTTGCCGCCGGGGTCGACCAGCAGATCGCCGCCGTGGTTCTGGGCGATCGTTCTGGAAATCGCAAGCCCAAGACCCATGCCGCGACGTTTTGAACTGGCGAAGGCCTCGAACAGCTTCGGCAGCGCCTCGGGCGCGATGCCCGGCCCGTTGTCCTGCACCTCGATGCGCACATTGCCGCCGGAGAGGCGCGTGCTCACCCGCAGCGCCGGCGCGGCGGCCTGCGCGGCGGCCTCGATGCCGTTGCGCACGAGATTGACGATGATCTGCTGCACCTGAACCGTGTCGACGGAGACCTGTGGCAGCGCGCCGCCCGCTTCGCGCACGATGCGCACCCGGTGGGTCTGGCCAAGCAAGGTGAGGTCGATCGCCTCGTCCACCAGCGGGTCGATATCGCGCAGATGCCGCTCTGGCTCGCGCTTTTCCACGAACTGCCGCATGCGCTGGATGATGTGCCCCGCGCGCTCGGCCTCGCCCGCCGCCTTGTCGAGGATGTCGCCGACAAGCTTGTCGATGTCGACGCCCTTGGCATGCGCCCGACGGATGGCCTGGAGATAGAGCATCAGCGCGGTGAGCGGCTGGTTGAGCTCATGGGCGATCGCCGCGCCCATTTCGTCGATGGCGGAGACGCGGGCGAGATGGACAAGTTCGCTCTGGAGATCGGCCAGACGCTGCTCGCTCTCCTTGCGCGGTCTCAGATCCCGCAGGATGCCGATGAACTGACGCCCGTCCGGCGTCGCCGCCTCGCCGACCGAGAGTTCGACCGGGAAGACCGTGCCGTCCGCATGGCGGCCACGGACCTCGCGGCCAATGCCGATGATCTTCTTCACACCGGTGCTGATGTAGCTCGCGACATACTGGTCGTGATCGGCGGCATATTCGGCCGGCATCACCAGCGTCACGTTCTGCCCCACCGCCTCCGTGGCGGAAATGCCGAACATCTGCTCGCAGGCCTTGTTGAAGACAAGGATGCGGGCGCGATCGTCGATCACGATGATGCCGTCCGCCGCCGTATCGAGCACGGAAGAAAGGCGGGCATCGGAAACCGTCGGCAGATCGCGCTTGTCGGGCGACGAACCGAAATCACGCATGGCCGCGCTCGGCCGTCGCCCCGAACAGGGAGCCACCGGTTCTTTCCGCCCGGTCGCGGGCCGGGGTGCGGGCGCGCGACAGCTTCACTTGCGCAGCCACCGCACCAGCCGATCCGTGGCTTCCGTAATCTGCGCCTCGCCGCGCGCGAAGCACATGCGCAGATAGGCCTCGCCACCGGGCCCGAAGGCCGTTCCCGGCGCCAGCCCGATGCCGGCCTCATCCACCAGACGCAAGGCGAGCTGGCGCGTGTCCGTCTCCCCCTCCACGGCGAAGAACATGTAGAAGGCGCCGGGGGGATTGGCGAAGCGCACGCGGTTGGTGCTGGCGAGCCCCTGCGCGACGATATCGCGCCCGCGCCGCGCCCTCTCGATCTGATGGGTGACGAAGCTTTCGCCGCGCTCCAGCGCGGTGACGCCGGCGCGCTGCATGAAGCCCGCGACACCGGATGTGGCGTACTGGATGAGGTTCTCCAGAACCTGGCCGAGAGAGGGATGGGCCTCGATCCAGCCGAGTCGCCAGCCGGTCATCGCCCAGTTCTTCGAGAAGGTCTGGACGAAGAGGATGCGGTCCTCCGGCTCCATCACGTCGTGGAAGGACGGGGCAAGGCCGCCTTCCTCGAAATAGAACCGGCCATAAATCTCGTCGGCAACGATCCACAGGCCGTGGCGCCGGGCGATGTCGAGCACGCCGCGCAGCGTCTGCGCGGGGGCGACGAAGCCGGTCGGGTTGGCCGGCGAATTGATGAAGATCACGCGGGTGCGCGGCGTCACCGCGTCCTCCAGCTTGTCGAGATCGAGCCAGAAGCCGCGCTCGGCATCGAAGGACAGCGGCACATGAATGGGCCGCGCGCCGATCACCTCCGCCGCGGCCGCCGCGTTCGGCCAGGAGGGCGAGGGAATGAGGATTTCCTCGCCGGCGGAGAGGGTGAGCGCCAGCGCGATCTGGATCGCCTGCATCCCCGATCCCGTCACATAATAGCGCTCCGGGTCCTCCGGCACGCCGTAGAGACGGGTCATGTAGGCGGCGATGGCGGCACGCAGTTCGGGGATGCCACGCTGCCAGGTGTAGAAGGTCTCGCCCGCCGCCAGTGCGCGGGTCGATGCTTCGCTGATGAAGGACGGGGTCGGAAGATCGCCCTCGCCCGCCCAGAGCGGGATCAACCCCTCGCGCCGGCGCCCGTAATTCATCACCTCGACGATGCCGCTCTCCGGGAGAGCGAGCGCCTGCGGGCGAATATGGTCGAGCAGAGAAGGGGTTGGCAGGAAGGGCGCGGGGGTCGGCATTGCGGGCTCATCAAACGCGAAGCGGGAGCGCAAGGATAACCCATCCGCCGCGCCACGCCCATGCGGCAGCCCGCCCGGCGCCATCAAAAGGCGGGAGGCACGCATTCCCGCGCATGATGCGCGGGTGGACCGTTGGTCGGCGCGCGCCTCGGTTTGAGGGGGCGAGGATCGAGGGCGCGGCGGGCCTCGCGGGGGCCGTCGCGCCGTTTGTTCAGCCGAGCTGTTCGATGACGATGGCGCGCAGCTGCTCACGGGTGAGCAGGCACGGCTCGGGCTTCCAGTCTTCCGGCGAGCGGGGCTGGATGGTCTTGGGAAGGGGACGACGCTGGGCGCCGTGGGTGGAAATGGTGGTCACGTATGTCCTCATGCCGGCCCGGCGCTTTTCCAGCGCGTGCACGGTAATCTCTCGGAATTTCAAGAATAAGCAGCGGCATCACCGAAAGGAGCCGCGCGCGTCGATCAGTCGACACAAAGAATGTAGTCCGGCATTGTGGGCATAACAAGCCCCCTTGACGCAGGGAGCAAGCCCCGCGCAAGCAGCAGAAGCCGCCTCGTCAGCCGATCAGACGGCGATATTCCTCGGTGAGGCGGTCGAGATCCTCAAGCGGGGGAAGGTCGTCGTCACGGATGCCGGCCTCGATTTCGCGGGCGACGACGGGCCAATAGCGTTCGACGGCCGCCACGATGTCTTCCGGCCGGCGGATGGCCGACTGCAGGTCGAGGGCACACTGCGCCCGTGCCCGGCTCTCCGTGTTTTTGGTCATGGCAGAGGTTAGCACGCGCCGGGGCCGGCTAATGTCGAGTAGTGGACGCACGGGACCGGGGTCGCGGTAATGTGTCCCGCGCGGCAAACCTCGCGCGTCCGAACGTCGCTTCCGCCCATCGGGGCGGCGGGCCGTGCCGCTTCCCGACGCCTTAGGCCTTAACCGGCTTCTTCAGCAGCCACAGCAGCACGGTGGTGACGAGCGTGCCGGTGACGAGCGCCGCGATGTAGCCGGCAAGGTGGCTGACCGCATTGGGAATGGGCAGCACGAAAATGCCGCCATGCGGCACCCGCAGCTCGGCCCCGAGCGCCATGGAGATGGCCCCGGCCACCGCCGAACCCGCAACCAGGCAGGGGATGACACGCAGCGGATCGCGGGCGGCGAACGGAATGGCGCCCTCCGTCACGAAAGCGAGGCCGAGCACGGAGGCGGCGCTGCGCGCCTCGCGCTCCTCCGCCGTGAAGCGGTTCGGAAAGAGCTGGGCGGCCAGCGCGAGAGCGAGCGGCGGCGTCATGCCCCCCACCATCGCGGCGGCCATGGGCGTATAGACCTGGCTGGCGATAAGGCCGGTGGCGAAGGTGTAGGCTGCCTTGTTGATGGGCCCGCCCATATCGAAAGCCATCATGCCGCCGAGGAGGATGCCGAGCAGGATGGCGCTGCTGCCCTGCATGCCGCGCAGCCATTCGGTAACGGCGCTCAGCAGTTGCGCGGTCGGGGCGCCGACGACGTAGATCATCAGCAGCCCGGTCAGCAACGAGCCGAGAATCGGCAGGATCAGCACGGGCTTCAGCCCGGCGAGATTGCGCGGCAGCTTGATGGCGCGGTTTATGAACTCCGTTCCATAGCCGGCAATGAACCCCGCGACGATGCCGCCGAGGAACCCCGCGCCGAGATTGGCCGCGATCATGCCGCCGATCATGCCCGGCGCCAGCCCCGGCCGGTCGGCGATGGAGAAGGCGATATAGCCGGCCAGCACCGGCACGATCAGCGCGAAGGCGCCCTTGGCGCCGATCTGGAACAGCTCGTAGGCCAGCGTGCCCTTATGCGCCTCGTCATAGGCGTAGATGCCGCCCAGCGCGAAGGCGATCGCGATGAGCAGGCCGCCGGCCACCACGAAGGGCAGCATGAAGGACACGCCGGTCATCAGGTGCTTGTAAGGGCCGGTCTTGACCGCGCGCTCCGCCTTGGCGGCGGCGGCGGCATCGGCGAGGCCGGCGCCCGGCTCGGCCTGCAGGCGCGCCTCCTCGAAGGCGCGGCGCACGAGGTTCTGGCCGTCGGTGATGGCCGGCTTGGTCGGCGTCTGGAAAACGCGCTTGCCGCCGAAGCGGGAGAGTTCGACCACCCGGTCGGCGGCGATGATGACGAGATCGGCCGCCGCGATTTCCTCGGGCGTCAGCGCGTCCTGTGCGCCGACCGAGCCCTGCGTCTCCACGCGGATGGCGTGCCCGAGCGCCTGGGCGGCGTTCTGCAGGCCCTCGGCGGCCATGAAGGTGTGGGCGATGCCGGTCGGGCAGGAGGTGATGGCGACGATCTTCTTGCCCCCGCCCGCCGCCCCGCCAGACGCGCCGCCCGCCGCCTGCGCCGAGCTGGGCGAGACCGCGCCGTCCGGCCCGGTCGCGGCGTTGGCGACGAGGCGGGCGAGCACGCCGCCGGCATCCGCCAGCACATTTGCCATGCTCTCGCTCACGCGCGGCAGGGCGCCGAAACGGCTCTCGTCGAGATCGCCGCTGCCCACCAGCAGCACGGCGCGCGCCCCGGCGATGTCGTTGGCGGGAAGGCGGACGGGCGTGCCGCGCAGCTCCACGGCAAGCGTCTGGCCGAGCCTGCGCGCCGCCTTGCGCAGCGCCTCAGCGGCGAGGGTGGCGTAAACGGTCGTCTCCTGCGAGCCGACCACGGCGATCAAGGCGGTCATGGTTTCCTCCCCTGCGGGTCTCTGCCCGGTTGTGGCGGCAGCGAGCGGGTTCAGGCGATGACGGGTTGCGCGGCGGCCCAGGCGGCGGCCGGCTGGACGGCGACGGCGGCGGCGAGGGTCTCGATGACGTACTTCGCCGGCAGGTTGGCGCCGGGCAGGCCGAGCTTGCCGACCGCGAAGGCCGTGGCGAGACGGGCGATGGCCTCCGGCGCCCGCCCCTCATGCAGCCCGGCGACCAGGCCGGCGACCATGGCGTCGCCGGCGCCGACCGAGCTGCCGCCGGTGACTTCCGGCGCCGCCGCATGCAGCGCGCTGTCCGCGCTCACGAACAACGCGCCCTCCGCGCCGAGCGAGACGACGACATGGGCGATGCCGGCGGCGCACAGGCGCTGCGCCACGGCCAGGAGGTCCGCGCGGTCGTCGAGCGGACGCCCGGCCCACGCTTCGAGTTCACGCCGGTTGGGCTTGACCACGGTGGGAAGCGTGCCCGACAGCGCATGGGTGAGCGGCAGGCCGCTGGTGTCCAGCACCACGCGCACCTGCGCGTCACGCAGGCGCGCGATGAGGCGGGCATAGATATCGGCGGGAGCCCCTTGCGGCAGGCTGCCGGAAAGAACCATGAGCCCGCCGGGACGGGAGAGCCGGATCAGATCGGCCTCGACCTCGGCGAGCGCGCCGGCCTCCGCCGGAAACCCCGGCAGGTTCACATCCGTGGTCTCGCCAGTGACGCGGTCCAGAAGCTTGATATTGGTGCGGGTTTCACCCGGCACGCGGCGGAAGCGGTCGGCGATGGATTTGGCCGCGAAGAGCGCCTCGAAGGGCGCCGCGTTGCCGGCGCCGAGCAGACCCGTGGCGGCGACCCTCAGCCCCCAGTCGGCGAGGCAGGCGGCGACATTCACCCCCTTGCCGCCCGCGTCGTAGCGGACCGCGGCGGCGCGGTGGACATGGCCCGGCATAAGGCGCTCCAGCACCACCGTCTGGTCGATGGCGGGGTTGAGCGTCAGGGTGACGACGTCGAGAGCGCTCATGCCGCACCCCCGTCGAGTGCCCGCACCTCTTCGGCGCTCGCGCAGGCCAGCGCCTTTTCCGCCAGTGCCGTCAGCTCGTTCATCGATGTCGCGCGCAGCCGGGCCTTGACGCCGGGAATCTCGCGCGGGGTCATGGAGAGTTCGCCGCAGCCGAGGCCGGCCAGAAGCGCCGCGCCGAAGGGCTCGCCGGCGATGCCGCCGCAGACGCCGACCCAGCGCCCATGCGCGCGGGCACCGTCCACCGTCGCCTTGATGAGACGCAGCACCGCCGGGTGAAGGCTGTCGACCTCCGGGGCGAGCTGCGGGTTCTGACGGTCGATGGCGAGCGTGTACTGGGTGAGATCGTTGGTGCCGATGGAGAAGAAGTCGGCATGGCGCGCGAGCGATTCCGCCTGGATCGCCGCCGCGGGCACCTCGATCATGATGCCGACCGGCACGACCGGCGCGGCAAGCTCCGCGCGAATCCGTTCGCTGATCCCGCGCAGGGCGAGAAGCTCGCCGAGCGACGTGATCATCGGGAACATGATGAGGATGTCGGCGCCGTCCTTCGCCGCGCGGTAGAGCGCGCGAAGCTGCGGTTCCAGAAGATCCGGCCGGCGCAGCAGCAGGCGCGCCCCGCGCACGCCGAGAAACGGGTTTTCCTCGTGCGGCAAGTTGAGATGCGCCACCTGCTTGTCGCCGCCGATGTCGAGCGTGCGCACGATGAGCTGGCGCCCGCCGAGCGCCTCGGACATGGCCCGGTAGATCGCGTATTGCTCATCCTCGCTGGGGGTCGCGCTGCGTTCGAGGAACAGGAACTCGGTGCGCATCAGGCCGACGCCCTCCGCGCCCTGCCCCAGCGCGAAGGCCGCCTGGTCCGGCAGGTTGATGTTGGCGCCGATGCTGATCCCCACACCGTCCGTGGTGCGGGCCGGCAGTGCGCGGGCCTCCTCCTCGCGGGCGCGCTCGGCCGCGCGGGCGGCATCGAAGGCGCGGGCCGAGGCGAGCGCCTCCGCGTCCGGCTCAAGGTAGAGCCGGCCGGCGCTGCCATCGAGAATGGCGGACGTGCCGCTGGCGAGATCGAGCAGCGCCGCCCCGCCGCCCACCAGGGCGGGAACGCCGAGCGTGCGGGCAAGGATGGCGGTGTGCGACGTCGGGCCGCCCTGGGCCGTCGCGATGCCGACGACGCGCGCCGGGTCGAGCCCCGCGGTGTCGGACGGCGAAAGATCGGCGGCGACGAGGATGCAGGGCTCGTCCGGCAGATCGCGCAGCGAACCGGTCTTGAGCGCCGGGTCGATATGGCCGAGCACGCGGCTGCCGACATCGCGCAGATCCGCCGCGCGGGCGGCGAGCACGGGGCTGCCGACGCCCGCGAGTTCTTGCGCCACCTGTTCGATCACGGCGTTCCAGGCCCAGGCGACGCCATGGCCGTCGACCATGAGCTGGCAGGTGCGGGTGATGAGATCGGTGTCCGCCAGCAGTTCCGCCTGCGCCTTGAAGATGCCGGCATCCGCCGCGCCGAGGCGGCGTGCGGTGTCGTCCGCCAGTACCTGAAGCTGCTGGCGGGTATGGGTCAGCGCTTCCTGAAGCAGCGCGGCGCCGTCGGCGAGGGGCATCGGCCGGTCGGGGATGGCGAGGCTGCTGGCGGCGATGACGTGAAGCGGCGCGAAGGCAAGACCCGGCGCGGCGGGAACGCCGGCGAGCGCGGAAAGGTTCGCCGGCGCGGCCCACCCGGCGCGGGAGGCCTGCTTCGCCCGCGTGGCGGCAAGCGCCGCATCGGCCTTTTCCTGCGCGCTGAGGCCGGTGACGGTGGCGCGCAGGGCGGCCAGCGCCGCGTCGGCATCCGGCCCGTCTGCGGAGATCGTCACGGTTTCGCCCGCGCGGAGCCCGAGCTGCAGCAGCGAGATCAGGTTCTTGGGGTCGGCGGCGGCGGCGCCATGGCGCACGCGCAGCTGCGCGCCGAAGCGGCGGGCCGTCTCCACCCAGGCGGCGGCCGGGCGGGCATGCAGGCCCGTGGGGTAATCCACCTTCCAGTCGAAGGACGCGGCGAAATCGGTGGCCGCCGCGGCGGGAGCCGCCGGGGCCGGCGCGTCGGACCCCAGCACCTGGGCGATCAGCGAGGCATCGTCGGTGGTGGCGAGGCGGGCGAGAAGCTCGCTGTCCTGCAGCAGGCGGGTCAGCCGGCGCAGAACGGTGATGTGCGTGTCGGACTGGGCGGCGATGGCGACGACGAGATGAGCCACCTGCCCCTCGTTCCACGTCACGCCGGCGGGCACCTGAAGGATGGCGAGCCCGTTGCGGCGGACGAGGTGACGGTCCTCGCCCAGCCCGTGCGGGATGGCGACGCCGTTGCCGAGGAAGGTGTTGGCCACCGCCTCGCGCCGCACCATGCTCTCGGCATATCCCGCCTCGACATAGCCCGCGGCCACCAGCATCTGCGCGGCCTCGGCGATGGCGGCGCCCTTGTCGGCGGGATGCGCGGCCAGCCGGATCATGGTGAGCGGCAGCAGCTCGCTGCCGGCGGACGTCATCATTCGGGCGGCGGCGATGGACATGTCATCCTCCCAGAATTTTCTTGCCCGCAGTGGTAACGTTTCCACTCCGCTTGTCAAAGTGAATTTGCGACACTTTTGCAATGCCCGCGCGGGGTCTTGCGGCGCCATCCGGCCGGACCGTTTCATCCGGTTCGCCGACCGCCCTCTAAGCCCAAGAGAGAAAACGTATTATCCCGCCGCTCGCGTTGCAGGACGACGCGGGGCGTGCTCTAGAATGTCGGCTCTCCGCGGAACCCCTCTCACACCATGACGGCGAACATCAAGGACGTGGCCCGGCTGGCGGGCGTCTCGATCTCAACCGTCTCGCGGGCGCTGGGCCGGGGGCCGGTGAGCGCCGAGGTGCGCCAGCAGGTCGAGGCGGCGGTGAAGGCCACCGGCTATCGGCCCAATCTCTCCGCCCGCCGCCTGCGCTCGCAGCGCAGCCAGACCATCGGGCTGATCGTCGCCGACATCCGCAACCCGTTCTTCACCGCGGTCAGCCGCGCCGTGGAGGATGCCGCCTATGGCGCCGGCATGCGCGTCATCCTCTGCAACACCGGCGAGGATCCCGACCGCGAGGCGCTTTACCTGCGGCTCATGCAGGAAGAGCGCGTGACCGGCCTCATCTTCGCCCCCACCCGCGCGACGATCGACGGGCTGACGGCCGAGAGCTTCGATTGTCCGGTGGTGCTGATCGACCGCGCCGCCGCCTCCGGGGCGTTCGACACGGTGGTGCTGGACAATCGCGGCGCCAGCGCCCGGCTCGTCGACCACCTCGTCGAGCGCGGCTACCGGCGCATCGGCGGGCTGTTCGGCTCCACCAGCACGACGGGCCTCGAGCGCGAGGCCGGCTATGCCGCCGCGATGAACGCGCACGGCCTCGAACCGGACATGCGCGCCATCCCTCCGCTCGCGCACGACGCCGAGGAAGCCGCCATCGCCTGGCTCGGCGCGGCGGACCGGCCGGAAGCGATCATCGTCAGCAACGGGCTCTTCCTGCTCGGCCTGTTCCGCGC
>JAEZMI010000111.1 GCA_023414975.1 Pseudomonadota bacterium
GCTCTCGGGCGGCGAGCAGCAGATGCTGGCCATCGCGCGCGGCCTCATGTCCCGCCCCGCGCTGCTGGTGATGGACGAGCCGACCATGGGTCTCGCGCCGCAGATGATCGACCTCATCCTCGATACGGTGCTCGAAATCCGCAAGCAGGGCACCACGGTCCTTCTGGTCGAGCAGAACGCGGTGGAGGCGATCCGCCTCTCCGACCATGTCTACATCATGCGACTCGGGCGCGTCGTCCATCAGGACAGCGGCCACAATATTGATCCCGAGCGCGTGAAGTCTTTCTATCTGGGAGCCGACGCATGACGGAATACGCAGGCGCGCCGCGGATGCGGCTGGGAACCTTTATCGGCGTGCCGCAGGCCAGCACCGCCAGCGCCGGGCAGATCGCCGTGATGGGCCTGCCCTTCGATTGCGGCACCCATGCCACCCGCATCGGCTCGCGCCAGGGCCCCGCCTCCTTCCGCGCCATGTCGAGCGAGGTGCGTCCCTTCTACCCGCCGCTCGCCGACGAGGACCCCCGCAGCGGCAACCGCGTGGTGGATCTGGGCGATGTCGACGTCGTCGCCTCCGACCTCGCCCCCTCGCTGGCGGCGATCGAGGCGGCGGTCGGCGCGGTCGTGCAGGCGGATGCCGTGCCGCTCTGCGTCGGCGGCGACGGCACCGTCACCCTGCCGGTTTTGCGCGCTTTGGCAAAGCGTTATCCCGAATTGGCGCTGATCCACATCGACGCCCACACCGACGCCTATCCGGGCGAGGACGTGAACACCGGCACCACGTTCACCCGCGCCGCGCTGGAAGGGCTGATCGACACGCGCCGCTCCTTCCACATCGGCGCGCGCGGCACCATGCTGGTCGGCGGCGCCTATGATTACACGCGCGGGCTCGGCTACCGGCTGATCACCGGCGACGACGTGCGCCGCCGCGGCCCCGAGGCCATCGCCGCCGAGGTCCGCGCGGTCGTCGGAAACCGGCCGGTGCACCTGTCCTTCGACATGGATTATTTCGACCCTTCCGCCGCGCCGGGCGTCGCCACGCCCACCTGGGGCGGGCCGCCCGTCGCCGAGGTTTTCGATCTGCTGCACGGACTTAGCGGGCTCGATCTGGTCGGCGTCGACATCAACACGTTGAGCCCGCCGCATGATGTGCAGGGCATGGCCGCCATGCTGGCCGGCCATGTGGCGGTCATCGCGCTACATCTCATTCAGCTCGGCCAGGCGGAACACCGCCTCAATGCCGGGCGCCGCTGAAGGGAGGCTTCCATGAGCATGGACACGACCCTCGTTCCCGAGCCTTACGTCTGGTCCGAGCCGCCGCTGGGGGACGCTAAGAGCGCGCCCACCCGCTTCTACACCGATCCGGCCGTGTTCAAGGCCGAGGTCGAGCACATCCACCTCAAGAACTGGTTCTTCGCCGGGCGCGTGGAGGAAGTGGCGAACCCCGGCGATTACAAGACCTTGCAGAGCGTCGGCGGCCCGGTGATGCTGGTGCGTGGCGAGGATGGCGTGCTGCGCGCCTTCGCCAATTTCTGCCGCCACCGCGCGTCCATCCTGCTGGAAGGCTGCGGCAACACGCCCAACATCATCTGCCCCTATCACGCCTGGAACTACCGCCTCGACGGCTCGCTCGCCGGCGCGCCCGGCATGCGCGAGGTGCCGAAGTTCGAGAAGCCGCCGCACGGCCTCATCCCGATCCGCATGGAGGTGTGGGAAGGCTCCATCTTCCTCAATTATGACGACACCGCCCCCGGCCTGATGGAGCATCTCGGCAACATGCCGGAGCTGGTCGGCAGCCACCGCCTCGGCGACATGGTCAGAACCTGGCACATGGAGATCGAGACACGCTGCAACTGGAAGTTGCTGCTGGAAAACGCGATGGAGACCTACCACACCGGCGTCGTCCACGCCGCGACTGTCGGCGCCCAAAAATCCGTTAGTTTTCCGACACTTGGCAATTGGCATGTGATCCAGGTGCAGGCCCGGCGGTCCATCGCCGTGATCGGGCAGGAGCCGCCCTTCCCCGCCATTGAGGGCCTGTCGGCGCAGGCGCAGCAGGGCACCTTCTTCACGGTGATCGAACCCACCGTGCAGTTCGTCTACGCGCAGGACTGCATGTGGTGGCTCGCCGTGCGGCCCGTCGCGGTGGACCGGTCGGTGCTGTCGGTCGGCGGCTGTTTCCCCAAGGCCTACACGGAGTTGCCGGATTTCGCGGAGCGCGCCGGCCCCTATTACCAGCGGTGGGAAGCCGTCGCCCAGGAGGATGTCGACATTCTCGAGCGCCAGCAGATCGGCCTTTCCTCCCGCCTCGCCCGCCCCGGCCCGCTCTCCTGGCGCGACGATATGGTGCTGGCGATGAACCGTTGGGTGATGGCGCGCCTGCCGGCGGCGCTGGTCGACGACATGATGGCGGACGGGTGGTAGATGATGCGCGTCCTGCTCACCCATAACCGCGACCTGCTCAAGCATTTCTACGGCGAGCGCGGCGTCGCCGCGCTGAAGGCGCTGCCCATCGAGCTGGTGATGAACGACAGCGACGAACCGCTCACCGGCGACGCGCTGGTGAAGGCGGCGCAGGGCTGCCAGGTGATCATCTCCGACCGCCTCGCCGCCGGCTCGCGCGACGTGCTGGAACGGCTCGACAGCGTGAAGCTGTTCACCCGCTGCGCGGTGGACATGCGCAACATCGACGTGGACGCCGCCTCCGATGTGGGCATCCTCGTCTGCAACTGCTCGTCCGGCTATGCCGACGCGGTGGCCGAGCACGCCCTGGCGCTGATGCTCAATCTCGCCCGCAACGTCACGCGCGACGCCGAGCGCTACCATGGCGGGGACGACACTCACCCCATGGTGTTCGGCCGGCAGATGGCGGGCGCCCATGTCGGCGTCATCGGCTATGGCTCGATCGGCCGGCGGATCGTCGAGCTGGCGCTCGCCTTCAAGATGAAGGTCAGCGTCTACGATCCCTATGCGCGGGTCGACAATGGCGCGGTGATCCACACCGATCTCGGCGCCGTGCTGTCGCAGCCGGATTTCGTCGTTTGCGCCGCCTATGCGACGCCGGAAACCGAGCGGATGATGAACGCTTCCGCCTTCGCGCAGATGCGGCGCGATGCGTTCTTCATCAACATATCCCGCGGCATTCTCGTCGACGAGGCGGCGCTGGAGGCGGCCCTGCGCGCGGGCACCATCGCCGGGGCCGGGCTCGACGTGGGCGACGGGCCGGACCAGCAGCCCTCGCTGCGGCTGGCGCGCCTGCCGAATGTCGTCGCCACCCCGCATTCGGCGGCGCTGATGATCGAGCCTTCGGAATTCCAGGCGATGGAGACGGTGGAGCAGGTGAAGGCGGTACTGGAGCGGCGCCTGCCGATCCACGCCAAGAACCCGCACCGCGTGCCGGGCTGGCTCGACCGATGAGCGCGCTCCTGCCCGCCCTCCTGCCCGCCCGCGCGCCCGCCTTCCGGCCGCCGCCAGGGGCCTGCGATTGCCACATGCATATTTACGGCCCGGCGGAGCTCTACCCGCCGGCGCCGAACTCGCCCTTTCCGCCGGTGGCGGGGGGCGACATCGCCGCCTATCTCAAGGTCCGCGCGACGCTCGGCCTCACGCGCGCCGTGGTGGTGCAGCCCTCGGTCTACGGCTTCGACAACCGGGCGACGCTCGACGCCATGGCCGTGCTGGGCGACGACGCCCGCGGCGTCGCCGTCGTGCCGCCGCAGGTGAGCGATGCGGAGCTGGAGCGGCTCACCGGCCTCGGCGTGCGCGGCATCCGCTTCTTCATGATCGGCGGCGGCGCGCTGGGCTGGAACGACCTGGAAACCCTCGCCGCCCGCACCGCCGCCTTCGGCTGGCATGTGCAGATGCAGATGGACGGCCGTTTGCTCGCCGACGAGGCCGACCGTCTCGCCCGCCTGCCGGGCGGGCTGGTGATCGACCACAACGGCAAGTTCCTGGAGCCGGTCGGGCTCGATCATCCCGGCTTCCGCGCGCTGCTCCGTCTGGTTGAAGGCGGGCGTGCCTATGTGAAGACGTCCGGCGTCTACGAGACCTCCCGCACCGGCGCGCCGGACTATGCGGACGTCGCCGCCCTCGCCCGCGCGCTCATCGCCCGCGCGCCCGAGCGGTGCCTCTTCGCCACCAACTGGCCCCACCCCTCGAAGCCCGGCAACCCGCCGGACGATGCGGGGCTGATCGACCTGTTCCGCGACTGGTGCGGCAGCGACGCGGTGGCCGCGCGCATCCTGGTGGAGAATCCGGCCGCGGTTTACGGCTTCGCCGCCCTCCCCTGAACCGCCCTCCTCCCTCTGGACCGGATGACGCGACGGTGCGGCTGTGGCACAAGCGGGGCGTCGCTCCCGGCCGTGCCCTCGCACCGTATCGGGACACCCCTGCCCGGCCGGTACTTGCCCATGTCTCGTTCCGCATCTCCCGATTCCGCTGCCTCCGACTCCGTGCCGCCCGCGTCCGGCGGGCTGCGCAGTTCGGTCGTCACCTCGGCCGTGGTCGCGGCACTGGTGGGCTTCGGCGGCACGCTCGCCCTGATCGTCGCGGCCTCGCAGGCGGTGGGCGCGACGCCCGGCCAGACGGCCTCGGCGGTGATCGGCCTCTGCCTTTCGATGGCCGTGACCAGCGCGTTTCTGGGCTGGCGGCACCGCATGCCGATCATCACCGCCTGGTCCACGCCCGGCGCCGCGCTGATCGCCGGCTCGCACGGGCTTTCGATCGAGACCGCCGTCGGCGCCTTCCTGCTGGCCGGCGCGCTCATTCTCGTCACCGCCGCGGTGAAGCCGCTCGGCGCGCTGGTGCAGCGCCTGCCGGTGGCGATCGCCGCGGCGATGCTCGCGGGCGTGCTGTTCCGTTTCTGCACCGCCGTCTTCACCGCCGGCCAGGCCGACCCGATGCTGGTGCTGCCGCTGGTGCTCATCTTCCTCGTCGCCCGCCGCATCAACCCGTTCGGCGCCGTGCTGGCGATCCTGGTCATCGGCATCGGCCTCGCCTTCCTGATGGGACGCGTCGGGCCGCTGCCGGACGTGGCGATGCTGCCGCGCGTGACGTTCATCTGGCCGGCGTTCGATCTGGAGGCGCTGATCGGCATCGGCCTGCCGCTCTATGTCGTCACCATGGCCTCGCAGAACCTGCCGGGCCTCGCCGTGCTGCAGGCCGCCGGCTACAAGCCGCCGACGCCCTCCATCCTCGCCGTCACCGGCCTCGCCTCGGTGCTGACGGCGCCCATCGGCTCGCTCACATCGAACCTCGCCGCCATCACCGCCTCCATCTGCACCGGGCCGGACGCGCATCCCGATCCGCGCCAGCGCTGGCAGACCACGCGCTTCTACGCGCTGTCCTATATCGTGCTGGCGGCGGGGGGCGCGTCGGTCGTCGCGCTCATCGCCGCGCTGCCGCCGAGCCTCGTCGCGACCTTCGCCGGCCTTGCCCTGCTCGGGCCGCTGCTGAATGCGCTCGGCACCGCCATGGGCGATATCCCCATGCGTTTTCCCGCCGTGCTCACGCTGGCGGTGACGGCCTCGGGCGTCTCCCTGCTCGGCATCGGCTCGGCCTTCTGGGGGCTGGTCGCCGGCCTCGTCGCGCTCGGCATCGACCGCGTGGGACGGCGCTGAACCACCCCCAAAGCTTGCGGGCGCACGGATAAGCGGCTAATCCGCCAGCATCTCCCGGAACGACCAGAGCAGCCCCCGATGAGCGACACCGAAAAAGGCCTCAGCTACCGCGACGCGGGCGTCGACATCGATGCCGGCAACCGGCTGGTCGATCTCATCAAGCCGCTGGTCAAGGCGACCCGCCGCGCCGGGGCGGATGCAGATATCGGCGGCTTCGGCGGGGTGTTCGACCCCAGGGCCGCCGGCTTCAAGGACCCGCTCATCGTCGCCACCACCGATGGCGTCGGCACCAAGCTGAAGATCGCCATCGAGACCGGCCGGCACGAGACCATCGGCATCGACCTCGTGGCCATGTGCGTCAACGATCTCGTGGTGCAGGGCGCCGAGCCGCTGTTCTTCCTCGACTATTTCGCCACCGGCAAGCTCGCCCCGGAGGTCGGCGCCACCATCGTCGCCGGCATCGCCCGGGGCTGCACCGAATCCGGCTGCGCGCTGATCGGCGGGGAGACCGCCGAAATGCCCGGCATGTATGCCGATGGCGATTATGACCTCGCCGGCTTCTCGGTCGGCGCGGTCGAGCGCGGCGCGCTGCTGCCCTCCCCGGATGTGCGCCCCGGCGACGTGCTGCTCGGCCTCGCCTCCTCCGGCGTCCATTCCAACGGCTATTCGCTGGTGCGGCGCATCGTCGAGGTCTCCGGCCTCGGCTGGGACGCGCCCGCCCCCTTCGCCCCGGAGAAGCCGCTCGGCGAGGCGCTGCTGACCCCGACCCGGCTCTATGTGAAACCGGTGCTGTCGGTCATCCGCGCCACCGGCAAGGTGAAGGCGCTCGCCCACATCACCGGCGGCGGCCTCACCGAGAATCTGCCGCGCGTGCTGCCCAAGGGCACGGTCGGGCGCATCGACCTTTCCGGCCTCACCGTGCCGCCGGTCTTCCGCTGGCTGGCGCAGACCGGCAAGGTGGCGCCGGAGGAAATGCTGCGCGCCTTCAACTGCGGCATCGGCATGGTCGTCGTCTGCGCGCCGGAACATGCCGAGGCGGTGGCCGACGCCTTTGCCGATGCGGGCGAGGAGGTGGTCCATCTCGGCGCCATCGAGCCCGGCGAGGGCGCCGCGCACACGGTCTATGACGGCACGCTTGCCGTCGACGCCCCGCTCTGATGCCCATCCTTCGAGGCCCGGCGACGCCGGGCACCTCAGGATGACGTTGACTGAGAAGCCCCGTCATCCTGAGGCGCGAGCAAAGCGAGCCTCGAAGGAGGCTGAAGCAGAGGACGCCCCTGAATGACCAAACCCCGCGCGGCCGTCCTCATCTCCGGTCGCGGCTCCAACATGATGTCGCTGATCGAGGCCGCGGCCGCGCCGGACTACCCGGTCGAGATCGCCTGCGTCATCTCCAACCGGCCGGAGGCGCATGGCCTCGCCCGCGCGCAGGCCTGCAACATCCCCACCCGCACGGTCGATCACAAGGCCCATGCCGACCGCGCAGCCTTCGATGCGGCGCTTCAGGCGGTGCTGGAAGAAGAGCAGGTGGACCTTGTCTGCCTCGCCGGCTTCATGCGCCTTCTCACCGCCGGCTTCGTCGAGAGCTGGCAGGGGCGGATGATCAATATCCACCCCGCGCTGCTGCCCAGCTACAAGGGCCTGCACACCCATGAGCGGGCACTGGCGGACGGCGTGAAGATCCACGGTGCCACCGTGCATTTCGTCACGCCGGAAATGGATGTCGGCCCCATCATCATGCAGGCCGCCGTGCCGGTGCTGGAGGGCGACACGCCGGAAAGCCTCGGCGCCCGCGTGCTGGCGCAGGAACATGTGATCTACCCCGCCGCCCTGCGTCTCGTCGCCGAGGGCCGCGCCCGCATCGACGGCCTGCGGGTTGCCATTGACGAAGTCGAGGTCGCGCCGGCCGCGCTCGTCGTGCCGCCCGTGTGAGCCGCGTCAGGCCGGCAGCACGATGCGGTTCCTGCCGCTGCGCTTGGCCGCATAGAGCCGGCGGTCGGACTCGGCGAGGGCAGCGTGGAGCGATTGGTCCGGGGCCAGCGCCGCCAGACCGATGCTGACGCTGGGGCGCGGCCCGTCATGGGCCCGGGCCAAGGCGCGCTCGTCGATCGCCGCCAGCGCGTCCCAGGTTCCCGCGAAGGCGGTGCGCCCCGCCTCGGCCGCGGGGGTTGGC
>JAEZMI010000362.1 GCA_023414975.1 Pseudomonadota bacterium
GATCACGTTCGGCTTCGTCTACGCCTTTTCCGAGAACTTCGTACTGCCGCTCTCTCATGACGAGGTGGTGCACGGAAAAGGCACTGTGCTCTCGCGAATGCCCGGCGACGACTGGCAGAAATTTGCGACGGTGCGGGCCTATTACGGGCTGATGTGGGCCTATCCCGGCAAGAAGCTGCTGTTCATGGGGCAGGAGTTCGCCCAGCGCCGCGAATGGAGCGAGGAACGCTCGCTCGACTGGCATCTGATGGTGATGGGCCCGCACCACCGGGGCACGCAGCTCCTCGTGCGCGACCTCCATCACCTGTACCGCGAGACGCCGGCGCTGCATGCCCGCGACTGCGAGCCGGAGGGCTTCCGGTGGATCGTTGTCGATGATGCGGGCCAGTCCGTCTTCGCCTGGCTGCGCACCGGCGGCCCGCAGGACGCGCCGGTGCTGATGGTGTCGAACTTTACCCCCGTGCCCCGCGTCGGCTACCGCATCGGCGTGCCGAGGGCGGGGCGCTGGCATGAAATACTCAATACCGACGCTGAAACCTATGGCGGTTCGGGCGTTGGTAATTGCGGCGCGGTCGAGGCGGTGGATATACCGGCACACGGCCAGCCCGCGAGCGTTGAACTGACGTTGCCCCCTCTGGCAACGCTGTACCTTAAATGGGAAATCGCGCAGCTTGAGCCGAAAGCGGACGACAAGAAATCCGCGCCTCAAAGCTCCGCCGGGAAGACGCACTAGGGAGACCAGACTTCATGGCACGGCCGACGGCTCTGAACGCCCCACTCGCCCGCACGGCGATGGCCTATGTCCTCGCCGGCGGCCGCGGCAGCCGCCTGATGGAGCTGACCGACCGGCGCGCCAAGCCGGCCGTGTACTTCGGCGGCAAGTCGCGCATCATCGACTTCGCCCTGTCCAACGCGCTCAATTCCGGCATCCGCCGCATCGGCGTGGCGACGCAGTATCAGGCGCACAGCCTCATCCGTCACATGCAGCGCGGCTGGAACTTCTTCCGCCATGAGCGGAACGAGAGCTTCGACGTCCTGCCCGCCAGCCAGCGCGTCTCCGAGACCATGTGGTATCTCGGGACCGCGGACGCGGTGTACCAGAACCTCGACATCATCGAGGCTTATGACACGCGCCACATCATCATTCTTGCCGGCGACCACGTGTACAAGCAGGACTACGAGTTCATGCTTCAGCAGCACGTCGACGCGGGCGCGGATGTGACCGTCGGCTGCCTGGAAGTGCCGCGCGAGGAGGCGAGCGCCTTCGGCGTGATGCATGTGGACGACCGGGACAACATCATCTCGTTCCTTGAGAAGCCGAAGGATCCCCCTTCCATGCCCGGCCGGCCGGACAAGGCGCTGGCGTCGATGGGCATCTATGTGTTCGAGACCAAGTTCCTGATCGACCAGCTTCGCCGCGACGCCGCCGACCCGCTCTCGACGCATGATTTCGGCAAGGACCTGATCCCCTACATCGTGAAGCACGGCAAGGCGGTGGCGCACCACTTCTCCCGCTCCTGCGTGCGCTCCGACATGGAGACGGCGCCCTATTGGCGCGATGTCGGCACGGTGGACGCCTATTGGGAAGCCAATATCGACCTCACCGGGGTCGTTCCCGAGCTTGACCTCTACGACCGCGACTGGCCGATCTGGACCTATGCCGAGATCACCCCGCCGGCGAAATTCGTCCACGACGACGAGGGCCGGCGCGGGCAGGCGATTTCCTCGCTGGTCTCCGGCGGCTGCATCATCTCCGGTTCGTCGCTGCGCCGGGCCTTGCTGTTCACCGGCGTGCGGGTAAATTCCTACGGCACGCTGGAGAACAGCGTGGTGCTGCCCTATGTCGAGATCGGCCGTTCGGCGCGGCTCAAGAATGTCGTCATCGACGCGGGCGTGCGGATTCCCGAAGGATTGGTGGTCGGCGAGGACCCCGAGCTGGACGCCAAGCGCTTTCGTCGTACCGACAAGGGAATCTGCCTTATTACCCAGCCGATGGTCGACCGGCTGGGCATGTAACATCGCGTGTCGCGGGGGCGTCCGGCGAGGGCAGGGGAAATCGTGTCGGGTCTCAAGGTTCTATCGGTCGTCTCCGAAATTTACCCATTGGTGAAGACCGGCGGGCTCGCCGACGTCGCGGGCGCGCTCCCCGCGGCGCTGGCTCCGCACGGCGTCGAGATGCGCACGCTCGTTCCCGGCTATCCCGCCGTGATGGCCGCGCTGGAGGCGGCCGAGCCGGTCTATGAGTTCGACCACCTGTTCGGTGGCCCCGGCCGGCTGCTCGCCGCCCGCGCCGGGGGGCTCGATCTCTTCGTGATCGAGGCGGCGCATCTCTATGATCGGCCGGGCGGTCCCTATGCGGGGCCGGACGGCGGCGACTGGCCGGACAACGCCCAGCGCTTCGCCGCGCTCGGCGCCGTCGCCTCGGGGATCGGGCTTGGGCTCGTGCCCGCCTTCGTGCCGGATGTCGTGCAGGCGCATGACTGGCAGGCGGGCCTCGCCCCCGCTTATCTGCACTATTCGGGCGCGCGCCGGCCCGGCACGGTCGCGACGGTGCACAACATCGCCTTCCAGGGCAAGTTCGCGCCGGAACTCGCGCCGGCGCTCGGCTTTCCGCCGGAGGCGATGAGCATTCACGGCATCGAGTATTACGGCACGCTCGGCTTTCTCAAGGCGGGTCTGAAGCTTTCGGACCGCATCACCACCGTCTCGCCCACCTATGCCGGGGAAATCCTTCAGCCGGAGGGCGGCATGGGGCTCGAGGGGCTGCTGAACGATCGCAGCGCGGTGGTGCACGGCATCCTCAACGGCCTCGACGTTGCGGCCTGGAACCCGGCGCAGGATTCGCTGATTGCGGCCGCGTTCGACGTCAAGAACCTAAAGGCGCGCGAAGCGAACAAGGCGGCGCTGCAGGCCGCGTTCGGGCTTCCGCCGAACCCGGCGGCGCTGGTGTTCGGTGTGGTCAGCCGCCTGTCCTGGCAGAAGGGGCTCGACCTGCTGGCGGACAGCCTCGGCACCGTCCTGCAACTGGACGCGCAACTGGTTCTGCTCGGTTCGGGCGATGCCGACCTTGCCGTGCGCTTCGCCGGGGCGGCGGCGGCCAATCCCGGCCGCATCGGCGTGCGGCTCGGTTATGACGAGACGGTCGCGCATCTCATCCAGGCGGGTTCCGACGCGCTGGTGGTGCCCTCGCGCTTCGAGCCCTGCGGGCTGACCCAGCTGTCGGCGCTGCGCTATGGCGCGCTGCCCGTGGTGGCGCGCGTGGGCGGTCTGGCCGATACGGTGATCGATGTGAACGAGGTGGCGCGGACGGCCGGTGTGGGCACCGGCGTCCAGTTTTCCCCCGTCACGGCGCCGGCGCTGCAGCTCGCGCTCCGGCGCACCCATCAGCTCTGGCAGGACCAGAAGCTGTGGAAGAAGCTTCAGCGCAACGCGATGACGACGGACGTCTCCTGGGACCGCGCGGCGCGCGACTATGCGAACCTGTTCCGCACCCTCGTGGCGGAGCGCAGGGCATGAGTGGGGCCCGCCTCTCCGCCGGCCGGCCGGAGCCGCTCGGCGTTACCAGGGAGGGGGCGGGCATCAATGTCGCGGTCTTTTCCGCCCATGCGGAGGAGATCGTCTTCTGCCTGTTCGACGCGCAGGACCGGGAGACCGACCGGCTGCCGCTGCCGGCCCGGACCGGCGACGTGTTCCACGGCTTCGTCGCCGATGTGCCGGAAACGGCGCGCTACGGCCTGCGCGCCGCCGGCCCGTGGGCGCCGGATAAGGGACACCGCTTCAACCCCGCGAAACTGCTGGTCGATCCCTACGCCATCCGGCTCGACCGGCCGTTTCAGTTGCACGCGACGCAGTTCGACGCCCGCATGAACGGCGCGGGCCGGGACGATGCCGACAGCGCCCCCTTCGTGCCCAAAGCCCTGCTGGACGCCACACTCCCCGCGGCATCCGCCGCCCGGCCCTTCGACTGGGGCGCCGAGGTGATCTATGAGCTGCATGTGCGCGGCTTCACCAGGCGCCATGAAGGGCTGCCGGTGGCGCTGCGCGGCACCTTCGCCGGGCTGGCGCAACCCGCGGCATGCGACCATCTGGTCCGGCTCGGCATCACGACGGTCGAGCTCATGCCGTCCATGGCGTGGGTCGATGAGCGTCATTTGCCGCCGCTCGGCCTGAGCAATTACTGGGGCTACAACCCGGTGGTGTTCGGCGCGCCGGACCCGCGCCTCGCCCCCGGCGGCTTCGTGGAAGTCGCCGCCACCATCGCGGCGCTGCACGCGGCCGGCATCAAGGTGGTGCTCGACGTGGTGCTGAACCATTCCGGCGAGAGCGATGCCTTCGGTCCCACGCTGAGCCTGCGCGGGCTCGACAATGCGAGCTATTACCGCCACGCGACGGACGATCCCGGCCGGCTGATCAACGACGCCGGCACGGGAAACACCCTGGCGCTGGAGCGCGCGCCGGTGCTGCGCCTCGCCATGGATGCGCTACGCCGCTGGGCGGCAACCGGCCTCGACGGGTTCCGTTTCGACCTCGCCGCGACACTGGGGCGGCGGGCCGACGGCTTCGATCCCGACGCTCCCTTTCTCGCCGCCCTGCAGCAGGACCCCGTCCTGCGCGATCTCGCGCTGATCGCCGAGCCCTGGGATATCGGGCCGGGCGGCTACCAGGTCGGGCAGTTTCCCGCCGGCTGGGGCGAGTGGAACGATCATTTCCGCGACGATGTCCGCCGCTTCTGGCGCGGGGACGCGCGCATGGTCGGCGCGCTGGCGACCCGGATGGCCGGCTCCGCCGACCTGTTCGCGGCCCGCCACCGGCCGCTGTCGCGCGGCATCAATTTCGTCACCGCTCATGACGGTTTCACGCTGGCCGATCTCGTCGCCTATGAGCGCAAGCACAATGAGGCCAATGGCGAGGAGAACCGTGACGGCACGAACGACAATCGCAGCTGGAACCACGGCATCGAGGGACCGACCGACGATGCCGGCGTGATCGCGGCGCGCCGGCGCGACGTCCGCGGCCTGCTCGCGACGCTGCTGACGGCGCGAGGCACGCCCATGTTGACCATGGGCGACGAGGCCGGGCGCTCGCAGGCGGGCAACAACAACGCTTATGCGCAGGACAATGAGCTCGCCTGGCTCGACTGGGATGCGCT
>JAEZMI010000222.1 GCA_023414975.1 Pseudomonadota bacterium
GCTCAGGACTCTTCACGGTTGGCATGTCCATACTAATATATTAGCATATCAGAGAAGGCAAACTGATCGGCGGACGATGAGCGACCTATCCCTATCCTCCTTTCGGGCAGAGCCGCGCATCCTTCGGCTCGACGGCGCCGACAATGTCGTGGTCGCGGTGGATGCCATTCAGCCGGGTGACTGCGCGAGCGGGGTGCTTGCCCGCGACAAGGTTCCGCGCGGCCACAAGATGGCCCTGCGCCGGATCAGCGCCGGCGAGCCGCTGATCAAGTTCGGCCAGCCCATCGGCGTGGCGAGCGCCGATATCGCTCCCGGTGACTGGGTGCACGTCCACAATGTGAGCGCGACCGCCCTGCCCCATGGCGATGTCGACGCGGCGCGTATCGCGGCCGATCCGCCGGCCTTCGGCGTGCCGTCGACGTTTCAGGGCTATCGCCGCAGTGACGGACGCACGGGCACGCGCAATTATATCGGCATCCTCACTTCCGTGAACTGCTCGGCCTCCGTCGCGCGTTTCGCCGCCGAGGCCTTGGATCGCGCGGGGCTGCTGGACTCCTACCCGAACATCGACGGCATCGTGCCCATCGTCCACGGCACGGGCTGCGGTCTGGCCGAGCGCGGCGAGGGCTACGAGCTTCTGCGCCGCACGCAGTGGGGCTATGCCTGCCATCCCAATTTCGCCGCCGTGGTGATGGTCGGACTAGGTTGCGAGGTGCTGCAGATCGCCCGCATGAAGAAGGAATGCGGGGTCGAGGAAAGCGACGGCTTCCGCACGCTGACCATTCAGGAGGTCGGCGGCACGCGCCGCGCGGTCGACCGGATCGTCGGCACCATTCGCGACATGCTCCCGCGTGCCGCTGCCGCACGCCGCGAGACACGCCCGGCGAGCGAACTCATGCTGGGCCTGCAATGCGGCGGTTCTGACGGCTATTCCGCCCTCACCGCCAATCCCGCGCTCGGCTTCGCCTCCGACCTTCTGGTGCGCGACGGCGGCACCTCGATCCTCTCCGAGACGCCGGAGATCTATGGCGCCGAGCATCTGCTGGTCCGGCGCGCATCTCCCGGCGTTGGAGATCGGCTCATGGCGCGGCTGCGCTGGTGGGAGGACTATACGGCGCGCAACGGCGCCGAAATGAACAACAACCCCTCCCCCGGCAACAAGGCCGGCGGCCTCACCACCATATTGGAAAAGTCGCTCGGCGCCGTCGCCAAAAGCGGCCAGTCCACGCTGCGGGCCGTCTACGAATATGCCGAACCGGTGCGGACGTCGGGTCTCGTCTTCATGGACACGCCCGGCTTCGATCCGGTCTCGGCCACCGGCCAGGTCGCCGGCGGCGCCAACCTCATCTGCTTCACCACGGGGCGGGGTTCCGCGTTCGGCTGCAAGCCCGTGCCCTCGCTGAAGCTCGCGACCAATAGCGAGATGTACCACCGCATGAGCGACGACATGGACATCAATTGCGGGGAGATACTCGAGGGCGTCTCGCTGGAGGCGAAAGGCCGTGAAATCTTCGATGCCCTTCTGCGCGTGGCATCCGGCGAGCGCACCCGGTCGGAGCTGCTGGGCTATGGCGATGCCGAGTTCGTGCCCTGGCAGATCGGCGCCGTGATGTGAGCGCCGCCGCAGACGTCGCGCCAAAGGTCCCCGAATTTCGATGAGTTCCATGACCAACCCTTTCGCGCCGGCCTGGACCGCGGAGCTTTCGGCATGGCTGAAGGGCCGGTTCATCCCCCGCTGGGTCGAGCGCACCTGCCGACCCGACCTGCGCGGGTATATCGAGGCCTTCGACCCCACCCGGCAAGAGCAGCCCCTTCCGGGCGAACACACAACGATGGTGACCGGGCGGCTCGTCTACACGTTCAGCATGGCCCATCGGTTCGACGGGGCACCGGAAACGCTGCGCGCCGCCGAGCACGGGCTCGCTTTTCTTCTCGACGCCTGCCGTGTGTCACATGGCCATTTTGCGCGCCGCCTAGGCGCGGACGGACGGGTCATCGATCCTCACGCCGGCCTCTACGACCTCGCCTTCGTCCTGCTGGCGCTGGGCGGCTACGGCGCCGCGACCGGGAAGACCGATGCGCTTACGGTCGCCGAGGAGGTCGCTGCCCGTCTCGACGGCGACTGGCTCGATCCTGCGGGAGGCTATCGGGAGCTGGCGGGTACGGTGCTGCCCCGGCTTCAATACCCGCAGATGCACCTTTTCGAGGCCTTCCAAATGCTCGCCGCCGTGAACCCGGATGGGGGATGGCTCGCACGCGCCGAACGGATCGTCGACCTCGCGGCGCGCCTCGTGGACGAACACGGCGCGATCGACGAAGGGTTCGGTCCCTTCTGGGACACACTCGAACCCGATAAGCGACACAGGGAGCTTGGCCATCATTTCGAATGGGCCTGGCTGCTCTTCGTTCACGCCGCCCAGACCGGCTCGCCACGCGCGGCCGACCTCGCCTGGCGTCTGTTCGACTTCGCCGTCGGGGCCGCCGGCATCCCTACCTCAGGGCCCGACCGGACCATACCCAACGCCATCGACGCCTTGGGTAATCTCACATCACCCACCCGCCCGCTCTGGCCCACAATCGAACTCGCCAAGGCCGCCCTCGCTGCCGCGACGCTGGACCGGCGAAACGACCGCCTCGCTCTGGCCGCGCGCAGCCTGGAGGTCATGCTGACGCAATTCAATCGGGAGACAGCCCTGTGGGTGAACGAAGCCGACGGCGCGGACCTGCCTCCTCCTCACTCACCTACGCCCCTGCCCGTCAGGACGCTCTACCACATCGTCCCCGCGCTGATATTCTTTGCGAATAGTGCTCGCTCTGGCGACGAGACAGGAAAAATCACCGTTCTCCGTCCCTTCTAGGGGATATGGCGGCGTCCCGCCCCCCGCATACCGTCATGACGAGGCTCAACTCCTCGACACGCCCTGCAGCAGCCATTGCCACGTTGTTGTGAAATGCGCGTCCAGCGCATCAGAAGCGGCATAGGTCGCGCCGCCGAGCAGGGCGTCCGTGGTCGGGATGGACACCAGCGCATGGATGAGATGGGCGGCCAGCGTCTCGGGATTTCCCGCGCCGAGAGCGCCGGCTTGCTGTGCGCCGGCGACGGCGTCGATCAGCCGGTTCATGAGAGGGTCGGGCTGTCCGAGGGCCGGGGTCGCCCGCTCCAGAACCACCGCCTCGCTGAAGGTGATGCGCTTCAGAGCGATCAGGTCGGGCTCCATGTTGATCGTCAGGAAGATGCGCAGCAGCCGTTCGAGCCGTTCCAGCGGCTCCCCGTCAATGGCCGACAGGTCCGGCACCTGAGCGAGAGCACGCGCCCTCGCATGCTCGACCACCGCCTCGAACAGCGCCACCTTGGAGGGAAAGCGCCGGTAGATCGTGTCCTTGCCCGCCCCGCAGATCGCAGCCACCTGATCAATGGACGTGCCGGCGAACCCCCGTGAGGCGAACAGGCGCGTCGCGGTCTCCAGGATGCGCTCCACCGGCTCCTGCGCTTGGCCACGGGAGGGGCGCCCGCCGCGCAAGGGTCGCCGCACCACCTTCTCGACCATGCTCCCCCTGCCTCCATCCACCGACCCAGCGCACGTGCCCCCCGCCCGACGGGCTGCAGCCTGCCCTGCGTCCATAGCCTTAAATGCACTTACGTCCAATTCTAATCTATTGATTATACGCATATATAAACTGGACGGGACCGTCCCGTTTATATATTTGCGCCTCATCGACAACCGACAGATCGAGCACCGGGCCGCGCCGCTCGCCGCGGAGGGGGCCGGTCTTCTCCACGAGGTCACGATGGTCCAGCGCGCCTTGTTCCGACATGCCATCTCCATCGGCGCGCTGCTCGCCGCCGTGAACGCTGCCGCGGCGCAACAGGCGCCCATCGCGCTCGACACCGTGACCGTCGAGGAGAGTGGGCCCGACGGCAGCGGTTCCGACCGGATGCTGCAAACCAGCACCGCTTCCGCCACGGGCACGCCCACGCCGGTTCTGGAGACGCCGCAATCCGTCACCACCGTGACGCGTCGCCAGATGGACGAGCAGAACCCGCAGACCGTGAGCGAGGCGGTGCGCTACACGGCGGGCGTTCTGTCCGATCGCGACACCAATGCGCGCTACGATTCGGTCTTCATCCGTGGCTTCGGCTCCTTCGGCACCGCAACCAATTATGTGAGTTTCCTCGACGGCCTCCAGCTCCCGCGCGGGCAGGCTTTCGCGCAGACCTCGATCGACCCGTTCCTGCTCGAACGGGTGGATGTGCTGAAGGGCCCGGCCGCGTTGCTCTATGGTGCGGTCAGCCCGGGCGGCATCGTCAACCAGATCAGCCGTTCGCCCACGGCCGAACCCCATGGCGACGCCTTTGCGCAAGGCGGCACTTATGACCGCCTCCAGGCTGGCCTCGCGTCCAGCGGCGCGATCACCAAGGACGGCACCTTTCAGTACAGCCTGAGCCTGGTCGGCCGTGATTCCGGCACGCGTTACGAGGGCGTGGACGAGCAACGCTTCGCCATCGCTCCCATCGTCAAATGGCAACCCGATGCCGATACCTCGTTGATTCTGCGGAGCTATTATCAGAAGGACCCGGATGGCGGGTACTTCAACTCGCTCTATCCCAGCGAGCTCGCTCCCGCCGCCTACAAGTCCTATCTCAACCGCGACCTCAATGTCGGTGATCCCGGCTTCGACGCTTTCTCACGCGAGCAATACGGCATCGGCTATGCGTTCGAGCACCGCTTCGACGACAGGGTGACCTTCAAGTCCAGCCTGCGCTACTCGCATGTCGACCTTGATTTCCAGTCGCTCCAGATGTTCGGGCCCATCAGTGCCGACGGGCTCATCCCCCGCGTGGCGCTGCAATCCATTGAGGAGGTCGGCGGCATCGCCTCCGACAACCACCTTCAGTTCGACTTCGCGACCGGCGTGTTCCAGCACACCGCGCTGCTTGGCGTCGACTATGAGAACACGTCCAGCAGCTGGCAGTACCTCATGGGAGGCGCCACCTCGCTCAATGTCGTGAATCCGCAATATGGTCAGCCGGTCGGCGCGCTGGCGACCGTCATCAATGCCGACCAGTCGCTCTGGCAGACCGGCATCTATGCGCAGGACCAGATCAGCTTCGGCCAGTTCCGCGCCCTGCTCGGTATCCGGCACGACTGGGTGGACCAGAGCTCGGACAACCTGCTCACCAATTCCAGCACCGACCAGGACAGCGAGGCGACGAGCTACCGCGCCGGCCTGCTCTACCTCTTCGACAACGGTCTCGCGCCTTATGTCAGCTATGCCACCTCCTTCGAGCCGGTGAGCGGCGTCGACATCGCCGGCACGCCCTTCGTGCCTTCAACCGCCGAGCAGTACGAGATCGGCCTGAAGTATCAGCCGGAAGGGGTCGATGCGCTGTTCACCGTGGCCGCCTTCGACATCCGCCAGCAGAACGTGCTGACGCAGGACGTCCTCACCGGCCTCAACGTGCAGCAGGGCGAAGTGCAGTCGCGCGGCATCGAGCTGGAGGCGCGGGGCAATGTCACCCGCAATCTCGAACTGATCGCAGCCGTCACCTTCCTCGACACGGAAGTCACGCAGTCGAGCAACCCGGCCGATATAGGCAAGCGACCGCCCGCCGTGCCGAACTATTTCAGCTCGTTCTGGGCGGCTTACACCTTTGAGTCCGGCACCTTTAACGGGCTCATGGTCGCCGGCGGCCTGCGCATTGTCGGCCCCAGTTATGCCGATAGCGCCAACACGCTGGAGTTCGACGGCTACACGCTGGTCGACGCCGCGCTCAGCTATGATCTCAGCGTGCTGAACAAGAGTTTGAAAGGCTTGAAGGCCACGCTGAATGTCACCAATCTGCTCGATACCGAATATTACTCCAGTTGCAGTTCCTCTTATTACTGCCAGTTCGGCAATGGGCGTCTCGTGCTCGCGGGCCTGCGCTACACATGGTAGTTCCCGGC
>JAEZMI010000225.1 GCA_023414975.1 Pseudomonadota bacterium
CCGTGCCGGTCATTCCGGCCGGGCTGCGCGTGGCCTACCACGCGGCCTGCTCGCTTCAACACGGGCAGAAGGTGCGCACTGCCCCCAAAGCCCTCCTGGCCAAGGCCGGGTTCACGGTGCTGGAGCCGGCGGAAGGCCACCTGTGCTGCGGCTCGGCCGGCACCTACAACATCCTCCAGCCGGAGATCGCCGGGAAGCTGCGCGCGCGCAAGGTAGCCAATATCGAGCGCACCCGGCCGCAGATCATTGCCGCCGGCAATATCGGCTGTATGACGCAGATCGCCGGCGGCACGTCCATCCCCGTCGTCCATACGGTGGAACTGCTGGACTGGGCGACCGGCGGGCCCGCGCCCTTCGAGTCGCCCTTGGTGCCCGCGATGGCGGCGGAGTGAGAGAATGATCGCGGTAATCTTCGAAGTCTGGCCGGCCGAAGGCGAGCGCCAGCATTATCTGGAACTGGCGGCGGCGCTGAGAGCGGACCTCGAAGGCCGCGACGGCTTCATCTCGGTCGAACGCTTCGAGAGCCTGACCCAGCCCGGCAAGCTGCTCTCGCTTTCCATCTGGCGCGACGAGGAGGCGGTGCGCGCCTGGCGCTGCCTGCCCTCCCATCGCAGCGCGCAGGCCAAAGGGCGGGGCGGCGTTTTCGCCGATTACCGCCTGCGCGTCGCCAGTGTGCTGCGCGACTATGGCATGGAAGCGAGGGAGGAAGCCCCCGCTGACAGCCGCGCCGTCCATCTGCCCGCGCCGTAAGCCCGCCCTCCCGGCGACAAGGGGACAGCGCGCCGCTATAGGAAGAGCCTGGTTTTGCCCTGAGCCGCCCGGACTTCGCCATGACCGCCTCGCCAACGCTCCCGCGCCTCCTCGTCCTGTCCCTCGGCGGCACGATCACCATGACAGGCGCGGGCGCGGGCGGCATCGCGCCGACCTTGGGCGCGGCGGACCTTGTCGCCGCGCTGCCGGCTCTCGCGGACGTGGCCCGCATAGAGGCCCGCTCACCGTTCAAGGTCGGCAGTTCCTCGCTGACGGTGCCGAACATCCTGGCCGTCGCCGCCGAGATCGAGGCGGCCTTCGCGGGCGGGATCGACGGCGCGGTGATCATTCAGGGCACGGACACAATCGAGGAAACCGCCTTCCTGCTCGACATCCTGTCGCGCAGCCCCAAGCCGGTCGTGGTGGTCGGCGCCATGCGCGGTCCGCAGCAGGCCGGCGCCGATGGCCCGGCCAATCTTCTCGCGGCAGCACAGGTGGCGGCAAGCCCGGCGGCGCGCGGGCTCGGCACGCTGGTGGTGCTGAATGACGAAATTCACGCCGCGCGCTTCGTGCGCAAGGCCCATACCAGCCTCACCTCGGCCTTCGCGTCGGACAATGGCGGCCCGCTGGGCCTGGTGGCGGAAGGGCGCGTGCGCCTTCTCACCCGCGTCGCCCCGCTCGATCTGCCCCCGTTGGACCTGGCAACGCTCCGCGCCTGCGAGATGCCGGCGGTGGCTCTGTTCAAGATCGGGATGGGTGACGATGGCCGGATGATCGCCGCGGCCCCCGGTCTCGGCTATGCGGGTCTCGTCATCGAGGGCGCGGGGGCCGGGCACGTGCCTGGGCCGGTGGCGGAGATCGTCGGCGAAGTTGCGGCGCGTCTGCCGGTGCTGCTGGCGAGCCGCACCCTCGCGGGGCCCGCCTTCGAGCGCACCTATGGCTATCCCGGCTCGGAAATCGACCTCATCGGGCGCGGCGCGCTCTCTGGCGGCTTCCTGCCCGGTCCCAAGGCGCGGTTGCTGCTCATGCTCGGCATCGCAGCGGACTGGGACCGGGCGACGCTGGAAAGGGCTCTGGCCGCCTTCCAATAGGCCGGCCCACAGGCGCCGGTCCACATGCCGGCGGGTCCAAATGCCGGTTCAACCTTAGCAAACTTCCCTTACGCAAGCCTGCGGCAAGCCATGTTCCGTTTCCTGCGGCAACCTCATCCGCAGGAGTCGGCAATAATGGGAATGCGCCTCGGGATCGCGTGGAAGCTGGGAATCATGTCCGGCCTGCTGATCCTCCTGTCCGCCAGCGTTATCGTTAGCCGCCATATCGCCCTCGATCGAATCGACATGGCGAAAGAGGTGGCTCTTCGTCAGAGCGAAATTCTCAAGGAGGCTGAGCAGCTTTCCTTCGCCCTCGCCCGCATCCGCCGGAACGAGACCCGACTGCAGCTATCTTTCGTCAATCCGCGCAATGACGAGTTTCTGCGCGAGCTGAAGGCCGACATCGCTGGCGCACAGGGCCGACTCGACCGGCTGCTTGAACTGGAAAACCATGAAGACGACCGCGCGGTGTTCCTCAAGTTGAAGGACGATCTGCGCCAAACCGCCGCCGTAGTAACCGAGATACGCGAATCGCAGATCATCCAGCAGCACGCGGCGGAGAGCCGGGCCGCCCTCGCCATGCGCGTGCGCACCGGCTTCTCGACGCTCTACGGTCAGCTTCTCGAAGCCGAGCAGCCGGACATGGCGAGCAACCTTCAGCCGCTCGACCAGCTCGTGGACGCCATCAACCTCGCCGCCGCGCTCTTCATCCTCGAAGGCGATGCCAGCAAGCTGCCGCTCATCGCGTCGATGCAGGAGCGCGCCGAGCAGGTGCTGAAGGATGTGGAGGGCCAGTTCGGCGGCAATGCCATGATCGCCGGGACGGTGGCGACGGTCCGCAAGGATTTCGCCGACTATGCGTCGTCCATCGAAGAGAACCTCAATCAGATCAAGATCCGCACGAAGCTGGTCGATGAGCGCAGCAACCCGGCGCTTGAAGAGGCGACTCGTCTGCTGGCGACCGTCACACAGGAAGGCGCCGAGCAGGCGCTCGACGCCCAAGAAGCCTCGGAAGAGGCGATGGCTGCGGGCATGACGCAGATTCTGATCTTCTCGGTCGTCTCCATCCTCGCCGCCATTGCCGCCGCCATCTACTCCTTCCTCGGCATCGCCCGTCCGGTGCGGGATGTCAGCGCCGCCATGGAACAGGTTTCAGGCGGCGAGCTCACGGCCAGCGTGCCGCATGTCGGCCGCCGCGACGAGATCGGTGACCAGGCGCGTGCCCTCTCCTTCTTCCGCGACAGCCTCGTGCAAGCCGAACGGGAGCGGGAGGAGAAGCAGCTCGCTGAGCAGACCGCGACCGCACGCCGGCGCGAGGAGATGCATCAGCTCGCCAACCGGTTCGAAGCGGCGGTCGGCGCCGTCGTCGACAGCGTGGCCAAGGCGGCGAGCGAGTTGCAGACCGCATCGGAAAGCCTCAACGCCACGGCGCGGGAGACAACCGCCCAGGCGGCCACGGTCAGCACGGCGGCCCAGCTCGCCACCTCCAATGTGCAAGCGGTCGCCGCGGCCATCGAGCAGCTCTCGGCTTCCGCCCATGAGATCGGCGCGCGCCTGCACGACTCCGCCTCCATGACCGAACAGGCGGTGACGGAGGTCGACTCGACCACCGGTCAGATGACGCATCTGCGCTCCGCCGCCGAGCAGATCGGCACCATCATCAGTCTGATCGACTCCATCGCCGGCCAGACCAATCTGCTGGCCCTCAACGCAACGATTGAATCGGCGCGCGCCGGGGAGGCGGGTCGCGGCTTCGCCGTCGTGGCGCAGGAGGTGAAATCGCTGGCCGGGCAGACGGCGACCGCCACCGCCGGGATCGCCGAGCGCGTTTCCGGCATCCAGGCGTCGACCAGCGATGTGGTCGATTCGATCACCGCCTTCAGCCGCACCATCACCGAGCTGCGTTCCGCCGCCGCCGCCATCGCCGCGGCCATGGCCGAACAGCAGGCGACGACGTCGGAAGTCGCCCGCTCGATCCAGCAGGCGGCCAACGGGACGCAGGAAGTCACCTATTCGATGGATACCGTCCAGCAGGCGGCACAGGCATCCTCCAGCGCCGCCCATCAGGTGCTGGCCTTCGCCCGCGATCTCTCCGAACAGGCCGTCGCGCTGCGGACCGAGGTGCGCGGCTTCGTGGAAATGGTCCGCGCCGCCTGAGCCTGCACATGCTTCTCGCAAAAAGGGCGGCCCTGCGGCCGCCCTTTTCACGTTCTTCAGGACCGAAGCACCGGCGAGGGGCGCCGGTCGTCGCCTCAGTCGGCGGCCGGCTCGTCGGCCTTGGCCTTCGCCTCAAGGTCCTCGCCGGTCGCCTGGTCGACGACCTTCATGGACAGGCGGGTCTTGCCGCGCTCGTCGAAGCCGAGCAGCTTCACCTTGACCTTGTCGCCTTCCTTGACGACGTCCGAGGGCTTCGCCACGCGCTCCTTGGCGAGCTGCGAGACGTGCACGAGGCCGTCCTTGGCGCCGAAGAAGTTCACGAAGGCGCCGAAATCGACCACCTTCACCACCGTGCCCTCATAGATCTGGCCGATCTCAGGCTCGGAGGCGATGGACTTGATCCAGTTCAGCGCGGCCTTGATCGACTCGCCCGAGGCGGAGGCGACCTTCACGGTGCCGTCGTCCTCGATGTTGATCTTGGCGCCGGTCTTCTCGACGATCTCGCGGATCACCTTGCCGCCGGAACCGATCACTTCGCGGATCTTGTCGACGGGGATCTGGATCACCTCGATTCGCGGGGCATGCTCGCCGAGCTCGGCGCGGGCGCCGGTCAGCGCCTTGGACATCTCGCCGAGAATGTGCGCGCGGCCGTCCTTCGCCTGGGCGAGCGCGACCTTCATGATCTCCTCGGTGATGCCGGCGATCTTGATGTCCATCTGAAGGGCGGTGACGCCCTTCTCGGTGCCGGCCACCTTGAAGTCCATGTCGCCGAGGTGGTCCTCGTCGCCGAGAATGTCGGTCAGTACCGCGAAGCGCTCACCCTCGAGGATGAGGCCCATGGCGATGCCCGCCACCGGACGGCGCAGCGGCACGCCGGCATCCATAAGCGCCAGCGAGGTGCCGCAAACGGTCGCCATGGAGGAAGAGCCGTTCGACTCCAGGATCTCCGACACCGCGCGCAGCGTGTAGGGGAACTCGTGGGCCGGCGGCAGGATCGGGTGGATGGCGCGCCAGGCGAGCTTGCCATGGCCGATTTCGCGACGGCCGGGAGAGCCCATGCGGCCGGTCTCACCCACCGAGAAGGGGGGGAAGTTGTAGTGCAGCAGGAAGCGCTCCTTGTAGGTGCCTTCCAGGCTGTCGATGAACTGCTCGTCCTCGCCGGTGCCGAGCGTCGCGACCACCAGCGCCTGCGTCTCGCCGCGGGTGAACAGCGAGGAGCCGTGGGCGCGGGGCAGCACGCCGACTTCCGAGAGGATCGGGCGCACGGTCTTGGTGTCGCGGCCGTCGATGCGGATCCCCTCGTCGAGGATGGTCCAGCGGACGATCTTGGCCTCGAGCTCCTTGAGGACCTCGGCGAGGGTCTGACCCTCCGGCACGACCTTGCCCTCGGCGGCGAGCGCCGCGTAGTGCGCCTTGGCCTTGGCCTTGGCGGCGTCCACGGCAGCGTAGCGGTCCTGCTTGCGGGCGATCTTGTAGGCGGCGCGCAGATCCGCCTCGATCAGGCCGCGCAGCTCGGCTTCGAGCGCGGAATGGTCGGGCGCGCTGAACTCGCGCGGCTCCTTGGCGGCCTTCTCGGCGAGACGGATGATCGCGTCGATCACCGGCTGGAAGTGTCGGTGGCCGAACATGACGGCCCCGAGCATCACTTCCTCGGGCAGTTCCTTGGCTTCGGATTCGACCATCAGCACGGCGTCGGCGGTACCGGCGACCACGAGGTCGAGCGCGGATTCCTTCACCTCGTCGACGGTCGGGTTCAGCACATATTCATTGTCGATGAAGCCGACGCGGGCGCCGCCGATCGGGCCCATGAAGGGCACGCCGGAGAGGGTGAGCGCGGCGGAGGCCGCGACCATGGCGACGATGTCCGGGTCGTTTTCGAGATCGTGCGAGAGCACGGTCACCACGACCTGAGTGTCGTTCTTGTAGCCTTCGGCGAAGAGCGGGCGGATCGGGCGGTCGATGAGGCGGGAGACCAGCGTCTCCTTCTCGCTCGGACGGCCTTCACGCTTGAAGTAGCCGCCGGGGATGCGGCCGGCCGCGTAGGCCTTTTCCTGATAGTTGACGGTCAGGGGGAAGAAGTCCTGGCCGGGCTTGGGCGCCTTGGCGGAAACGGCGGTGGCGAGCACGGTGGTGTCGCCATAGGTCGCGAGCACGGCGCCATCGGCCTGGCGCGCCATGCGGCCGGTCTCGAGGGTGAGCGTGCGCCCGCCCCAGTCGAGTTCCTCGCGGTGGATATCGAACATGTCTATCTCTGGCTTTCCGAAGCGGGGCCAGGGCAAGACGGCGAGAGGCTCGGCGCAGCGCCCGGCAGCGGGTCTGCCCGCGAGCCTCCGGCGATCCTGCCATGGCGCGCCGCTTCTCGTCGGACGCGGCGAGCCCCATGCCCGCCGCTTTTTCGGTCGTCAGCGCCGGCGGACCATCCGCTGGCGCCCTCGTTCAAACGCGCGAGGCCCGCACCCAGAGGGCACGGGCCTCGCGTCTTGGGTCAGCGGCGGATGCCCAGCCGCTCGATCAGGGCCTTGTAGCGGCCTTCCTCGGTCTTCTTGAGATAGTCGAGGAGGCCACGGCGCTGGGACACCAGCTTCAGGAGGCCGCGCCGGGAATGGTTGTCCTTGGCGTGGGTCTTGAAGTGGCCGGTGAGGTTGACGATACGCTCGGTGAGGATCGCGACCTGCACTTCGGCGGAACCGGTGTCGCCCGGCTTGGTGGCATATTCGGTGATGAGCTGCTGCTTGCGCTCGGCAGTGATCGACATCGGGTGGTCCTTTCGGTGTCTAGAAGGAGAGCGGGCGCGGCACGGGCCTTCGCGGCCTGCCGGATGTCGCCTCGCCGTGTCCGCCGTTCGGCCGGGCCGGGATGTCGTCCAGCGCGGTCAAAGCAAACGGGTCGCGCGGACGCCTGTCCGCAACGCGCCGGCACCATACACGAAAACGCGCGCTTGGCTAGCGGGCGACCGCCCGCCGGGATCGGCCCAACGCCACCCCTGGCGGGCGCGAACGGTCAGGTGGAGGTGTCGTTGGCCAGGGCGGATGTCAGGTAGCGCTGGCGCAGATCGTCCTGCTTGCCGCGGATCATGCCGGGGATCAGGAAAGCGTCGACGATCCACCAGATGACGCCGACGATGAAAAAATAACTGACGATCTGCAGCAAGGCCGTGCCCGGACGCCCCAGATAGAAACGGTGCGCCGAGATGAAGCCGAGGAAGAACCAGAGCAGATAGGCCGCCGTCACCGAGGGCCCGTCATTGGCGATGCGGGCTTCGATAAGAATCTTGTCCTGCGTGGTCAGTGCCATGATCGCCTCGCTGCTCGGTCACGGTACAGTGATCCTGTCGCGAGACGGCGTCAACGAAAACGGCCCGGCAGCGATGCCGGGCCGTCGATCGGGCCTTCGCACGGCACGGCGGAGGCTCGACTTACCTGCCGGCGTGGAAGATGCGCTTGGGGTAGATCTCGCCCGCCTCGGCCTCGCCCAGCGCGACGAGACGCCCGCCGGCGGTGATGGCCACCGGCCCCTCGAGAATCGGCGCGTCGCGCCCCCGCAGGATGATCGGCTGTCCATGGGCGAGCCGGGCCGCGTCAGCGGGCGAGACGCGCAGGCTCGGCAGCGTGTCGAGGCCCACCGAGACCGGACGCAGCACATGGAGCGGCGCCGCGTCGTCCCTCTCCTCGGACCAGGCGCGCAGCGTGGCGAGCGGCACCAGCTCCTCTTCCGCGAAGGTACCGACGCGGGTGCGGCGCAGCGCCGCGATATGGCCGTGCGTTCCAAGGCGGCGGCCCATGTCGCGGGCAAGCGAGCGCACATAGGTGCCCTTGCCGCATTCCGTCTCGAACACCGCATGGTCGGCGTCGGGCATGTCGACGAGTTCGAGCGAATGTACCACCACGGTGCGGGCGGCGAGTTCCACCTGCACGCCATCGCGCGCCAGGTCATAGGCGCGCTCGCCATTGATCTTGAGCGCCGAGAAGGCGGGCGGCACCTGCTGGATCTCGCCGCGAAACGCATCGAGAATCCCGAGGATGGCGTCCCGGTCCGGTCGCAGGGCCGACTCGGCGACCTTCTGGCCCTCGCTGTCATCGGTGTCGGTCTCGATGCCCCAGCGCACGGTGAAGCGGTAGACCTTGCGCCCGTCCATAACGAAGGGAACCGTTTTGGTCGCTTCACCCAGCGCGACCGGCAGGCAGCCGGAGGCGAGCGGATCAAGTGTGCCGGCGTGACCGGCCTTCTTGGCCTGGAACAGCCACTTCACCGCGCCCACCGCCTGGGTCGAGGTCATGCCGACCGGCTTGTCGAGCAGCACCCAGCCGTCGACATCGCGCTTGGGCCGGCGCTTGCGGACCGGGGCCTCGGCGGGCGCCTGGGCCGGCGCGGCGGCATCGAACGGCGCGTCGTCGCTCTGCGGGGCGTCATTCAGGGCCTTGGCGGCGATCGGGGCGTTCATTGGTCGGTCTCGCTGTCGGTCGTGTCGGTGTCGAGGTCGCGCTGCACCTGCGGCGAGCGCAGAAGCGCGTCGATGCGCGCGCCCTCCTCAAAGGAGGTGTCGATGCGGAAGCGCAGCTCCGGCACATATTTCAGCTCGACCCGTCGGGCGATCTCGCCGCGCAGCGGCTTGGCGTTGGTCGCCAACGCGTCGATCGCCGCCTTGGGGTCCTTGCCGCCGAGCGGCATGACGAAGCAGGTGGCGATCTTCAGGTCCGGGCTCATCCGAACCTCCGGCACGGTGATCAGCACCTTCGCAAGGGCCGGATCGGGCAGATCGCCGCGCGCGAGGATATCGGCAAGGGCATGACGCACCAGTTCGCCCACGCGCAACTGGCGCTGGCTCGGGCCGGAACCCGAGCTCGCTCTGTTCTTCATAATGCACAAACCTTCAGGGCTCCCGCCCGGCGCACCGGGCCGGCGAAGCCGGCTTCGACCGGAAGGCGCGGGCTTGGACCGCACCTTCCCGTGGACTGGCGCGCTCCCTCACGGGCCGCGCCGACGCCCCGCGAACGGGGCGCCGTGGATCACAGCGTGCGCTGCACGACCTCGACGCGGTAGCACTCGATCACGTCGCCGGCGCGCATGTCCTGATAGTTCTCGAAGGACTTGCCGCACTCCTGGCCGGACTGCACCACGTTCACCGCATCCTTGAAGCGGTTCAGCGTGGCGAGCTTGCCTTCGTGGATCACGACGTTGTCGCGGATCAGGCGGACATGCTGGCCGCGCTCGACGATGCCGTCGGTGACGAGGCAGCCCGCCACCTTGCCGACCTTGGAGACGCCGAAGATCTCCTTGATCAGGGCGTTGCCGAGCATGGTCTCGCGGTTCACCGGGGCGAGCAGGCCGCCCATCGCCGCCTTAACGTCATCCACGAGGTCGTAGATGATGTTGTAGTAGCGGATTTCGATGCCGGCACGCTCGGCCGCCTCGCGGGCTTCCTTGTTGGCGCGGACGTTGAACGCGATGATCGCCGCGCCGGCCGTCTCGGCCAGCGTCACGTCACTCTCGTTCACGCCGCCGGCGCCGGAGTGGATGATGCGCGCCTGCACCTCGTCGGTGCCGAGCTTCTCCAACGACGCGGCGATCGCCTCGACCGAACCCGAGACGTCGCCCTTGATGATGAGCGGGAATTCCTTCCGGCCGGCCGTCTTGGCCTGGCTCATCATCTGCTCCAGCGAGCCGCGGACGGTGGCGGAACGGGCCGCAGCCTTCTCGCGCTTCTGGCGCTGGCGATAGTCGGTGATCTCGCGGGCGCGGGCTTCGCTCTCCACCACCGCGAGGCGGTCGCCCGCCTCCGGCGTGCCGTTGAAGCCGAGCACCTCGACCGGGAAGGACGGGCCGGCCCCGGCGACATTGGCGCCCTTGTCGTCGATCAGCGCGCGCACGCGGCCGAACTCGGCCCCGGCCACGACGATGTCGCCGACATGCAGCGTGCCGCGCTGGACCAGCACGGTGGCGACCGGGCCGCGGCCGCGGTCGAGCTTGGCCTCGATGACGGTGCCTTCCGCGACGCGGTTGGGGTTCGCCTTGAGGTCGAGCACTTCCGCCTGGAGGCTGATGGCCTCCAGCAGCTTGTCGAGATTGGTCTGCGCCTTGGCGGAGACCTCGACCTCGAGCGTGTCGCCGCCGAGGCTTTCGACCTGCACCTCGTACTGCAGAAGCTCGGTGCGCACGCGCTCCGGCTTGGCGTCCGGCTTGTCGATCTTGTTGATCGCCACGATCAGCGGCACCTTGGCGGCGCGCGCGTGATTGATAGCCTCGATGGTCTGCGGCATCACGCCGTCATCGGCCGCCACCACCAGAACGACGATATCCGTCACCTTAGCGCCGCGGGCGCGCATCGCCGTGAAGGCGGCGTGGCCGGGCGTGTCGATGAAGGTGATCTTGCCGCCGAGCGGCGAGGTCACCTGATAGGCGCCGATGTGCTGAGTGATACCGCCGGCTTCGCCGGAGACCACATTCGCCTTGCGGATGGCGTCGAGCAGCGAGGTCTTGCCGTGGTCGACGTGACCCATGATGGTCACGACCGGGGGGCGCGACTCCAGATGCTCGGCCTCGTCGACCGTGTCGAACAGACCTTCCTCGACGTCGGACTCGGCGACGCGGCGGACGGTGTGGCCGAGCTCCTCGGCGAGGAGCTGCGCCGTGTCGGCGTCGATGAGGTCGGTGCTCTTCTTCATGACGCCCTGCTTCATGAGCAGGCGCACCACGTCGATCGCGCGCTCCGACATGCGGTTCGCGAGTTCCTGGACCGTGATGGTCTCCGGCAGCGTCACCTCGCGGGCCAGCTTCTCCTTCGGCTCCTGCACGCCCTTCATGCGCTGGACGCGGCGGCGGTAGGAGGCGACGGAGCGCGTGCGGTCTTCGCCGCTCGATCCGGTCGCGGTGGTGATGGTCAGGCGGCCGCGCTCCTTGGTCGGAGCGGCGCGGGTGCGCTCGGGCTTCGGAGGCGTGACCGGCCGAGCGGGCCCCGGACCCATGCGGCGCGGCGCGGCGCGGGCGGGCTCCTCCACGTCCGGCATAGGCC
>JAEZMI010000251.1 GCA_023414975.1 Pseudomonadota bacterium
ACCAAGCGCCGGGGATGTGGCCGGCCCGGTAATGCCGGGTGGAACCAAGATCGACCACGAGCGCGTCGCCCTGCTCCAGCAGCTCCGCCAGCGCGGCAGGCTCGATCGTCTCGGCAATCGCATCGGACAGGCCGATCACCGTCTCCGGCGCGTCGCCCACCTCCAGCACGTCCTGCGGCGCCGCCTCGTCCAGCACGAACACATGGTCGAAGCCCATGCGGTGCAGCCACGCGGCCGCGGTGCGGGCGCGCACGCCGTCGCTATCCGCCAGCACAATGCGCCCGCGCCGGACGGCGATGAAGGTATCCGTCGCCTGGACGAGCTGACCGCCGGGCGCGGAGAGGAAGCCGGGGCGGTGCCCGGCGCGGAATTCGGCCGGGTCACGCACATCGAAACGGTAGAGCGTGATCGCGTCCTGCTCGGCCTCGAAGCGCGCCAGAGCGCGCGTGTCGATGGTGGGGATGCCGTAGCGGGTCGCGAGGGCCCTGGCGGCCTGCCGTGCCCAATCATGCGCCGCCGCCGAGGGTAGCGGCGCCACCCGGTTCGCGCCGCGTTCCACCTCCAGACCGGCAAGGTGCCAGCCCTGCGTGCCGTTCTTCAGCGACAGCACGGGGTTCGGCAGCCCGGCGTCGATTAGGATCTGCGCACCGATGATCGAGCGGGTGCGGCCGCCGCAATTGACCACGACCAGCGTGTCGTCCGCCGGCACGCTCTCGCGCACGCGCAGCACGAGTTCGCCGCTTGGGCAGTCAACGGCGCCGGGAATGGTAATCCAGCTATATTCGTCATAGGGGCGGCTATCGAGCAGCACGATGGTCTCGCCGGCCTTCCGGCGCGCCTCGAACTCATGTGCGTCGATATGCGGGGTTTCGTAGGTGACCTCAACCACTTCGCCAAAGGCCTTACTCGGCACATAGACCCCGGCGAACAGCTCGAAACCGGCGGCCTTCCAGGCGGGAACCCCGCCGGCCAAGATCGCGATGTCCGAATAGCCGTCGGCGGCCAGTACCTGCGCGGCACGGGCCGCCAACGTCTCATCGTCATCGACCAGCACGATGGGGGTGGCGCGGCGAGGCACGAGAGGCGGCACCAGCCTTTCGAGACGGCTCAGCGGCGCGTTCGAGGCAGCGAGCAGATGGCGCTCGGCGAAGACGCCTTCCTCGCGCACATCCAGAAGGGCGATCTCGGCGCGCGCGGTCAGGCGCGCATAGAGGGTGGCGGCGTCGATGCGCGCAAAGGCGGTGGTCATGCGTCACGCTGGCGGTTGAGGGCGGGAAGAAGCCGGCTCCGCTCGCGGCGGGGCCGGCAGGCTTGTCGCGGCGGTTCGTGTCACTGGCGGTTGAAGACCGCGTCGAACTGCTCGAGGAACTTCTGCGAGGCCTCGCCGCCGATGTCCTGATCGGCGACGATGATCTTCAGATCCGACAGCTTGGGCAGGCCGGCCGGGATCTTGGCCTCGGGATGGGTCGGGATGTAGGAGCCGGCATTGGCAACGATCTCCTGACCCTCGGCGCTGGTCAGCACCTCTTCCAGCAGCTTGCCGCCGTTCGGGTTCGGGCCACCCTTGAAGATGGCGAGGTAGTTCTCGTTGGTGACGACGCCGTCCTCGAGGATGTAGGCCTCGATGCTCTGGCCCTTCTCCTTGGCGGTAATGACGTTCTGGGACGAGATCAGCGGCGACAGATCACGCTCGCCGGCGACCAGCAGGCGCACCGATTCCGCATTGCCGCGCGTGAACAGGAAATCCTGCTTGGCGAAGCCCTTGATGGTGTCCCAGGTGATGATGTTGTGGGCGAGCAGCGTCTGGAACCAGGTGAGCTGCGAGGCGGCCGAGCGGGGGTCGGAGAAGACGATCTTGCCCTTCCACTTCGGATCGAGGAAGTCGCTGATCTTCTTCGGCAGCACGGACGGATCGGGGAACGCTTTGGGATTGTAGGCGGCCGACAGGAGCGAGGCGGCGGTGGCGATGTAATTGCCATCGGCGTCCTTGTAATTGCCGCCGATCTTGTCGAAGTCGCGCACCTTGTAGGGCGCGAGATAGCCGCGCGACTTCCAGTCATCGAGAATGAAGCGCTGGCTGATGAACACGACATCCGGGTTCGTGCGGCCGGCCGCCTTCTCGGCCTCGATGGTGGGAATGAGGTCGAGCGTCTGCTTCTGGACGATGTTGAGCTTCACATCCGGGAACGTCTTGCGCCAGAACTCGAGCACCGCCGTGCTCGTTTCCTGCCGGTAGGAGGTGTAAAACACCACCTGGCCTTCCTTCTTCGCCGCCTCATAGAGCGGGGCGAAGCGTTCGGGCAGCGTGTCGGCGCGGACGGGTGTCAGGGGAGCGGCGAAGGCCGCCGCGAGAGCAAGGCCCGCGGCACCCTTCAGCAGGCTGCGCTTGTCGATGATCATGGGGGTCTCTCCAAAGTCGAAGGGCGTCACGCCGCCGCCGGGGAGGCGTGGGGCGTCGCGCTGGGTTTGTGATGCTTGTGACGGCGCGCCGGGCGCGCGAGGCCGAGATGCTCGCGCAGCGTGCGGCCCTCATACTCGGTGCGGAACAGGCCACGCCGGCGCAGTTCCGGCACGACCAGCTCGATGAAGTCGTCCAGCCCGCCGGGCAGATAGGGCGGCATCACGTTGAAGCCGTCCGCCCCCTCATTGAGGAAGCGTTCTTCCATCGCGTCGGCGACCTGCCCGGGCGTGCCGACCACCTGCCAGTGGCCGCGCGCGCCGGCCACCCGCAGGCCGAGCTGGAGGATGGACAGGCCCTCGCGCTCGGCCAGTTCCACCAGAAGCGCCTGCCGGCTCTGCGCGGCATTGGTGAGGGGGATGTTCTTCGGCAGCGGCCCGTCGAGCGGCAGATGGCGCAGCGGCACGCCGATCCGGTGTTCGAGGATGGACAGCGCCACATCCGGGTGGATGAGGTTCTGCAGCTGCGCGAACTTCGTTTTCGCCTCGTCTTCCGTGCGGCCGCCCACCGGGAAGATGCCGGGCATGATCTTCACATCGTCAGGCGAGCGGCCATGGGCGCGGGTGCGCGTCTTGACATCGCGGTAGAAGGCCTGCGCGTCCTTCAGCGTCTGCTGCGCGGTGAAGACCACCTCGGCGGAGGCGGCGGCGAGGTCCTTTCCGGCCTCAGACGAGCCGGCCTGGACGAGCACCGGGTAACCCTGCGGCGCGCGCGGAATGTTGAGCGGGCCGCGCACCTTGAAGAACTCGCCCTGATGATCGAGCGTGTAGACTTTCTCAGGGTCGAAGAAGACGCCGCTGTCCTTGTCACGCAGGAAGGCGTCGTCTTCCCAGCTGTCCCAGAGGCCCTGGGCGACCGCGAGGAACTCCGCCGCGCGGCGGTAGCGCTCATCATGGTCGAGCAGCCGGTCGCGGCCGAAATTCAGCGCTTCCGCTTCATTGGCCGAGGTGACGAGGTTCCATGCCGCGCGCCCGCCGCTGAGATGGTCGATCGAGGCGAATTTCCGGGCGAGGATGTAGGGCTCGTTATAGGTGGTGGAGGCGGTAGCCACGAGACCGATGCGCTCGGTAACGGCGGCAAGGGCGGACAGCAGAGTCAACGGCTCGAACTGCGCGACATAATGGGTGGAGAAGCGGGCGAGGGCTCCCCAGTCTTCGCCGCGCGCACCTGCGCTGTCGGCGAGGAACAGCATGTCGAACTTCGCCGCCTCTGCCGCGCGCGCAACCTGGGTGTAGTGGCGGAAGTTCACGCCGGCATCGGCCTGCGCATCGGGGTGACGCCAGGCGGCGGCATGGTGCCCGGTGGGGTAGAGGAAGGCGCCGAGCGCCATTTGCTTGGTCATTGTCCTGTCCTTTGCGGCTGTCAGGCGGCCGTCTGTTCGGCGGAAAGGGTCCACGGGCTCTGCTGCGCGGCGTCCCGGCCGGCGATCTGGCCGGTGACGAAGCACTCGGCGAGGTTGCCGGCGCCCAGATAGAGAAAGCCCCAGATCGAGCCGAGCTCGCCGGCCTCATAGAGGCGCGGGATCGCCGCGCCATGCGCGTTCACCACGCGCTGACGGGCGTCATGGGCGGGGCCGCCTTGGGTGTTGCTGACCACCGGCCAGAGCTCACCGACATAGAAGGGCGGGTTCGTCACCGGAAAGAGTGAACCGGACGGGCGGGCGTGGTCGCGGTCCTCGCCAGCGGCGACGGAGGCATTCCACCGCGCGAGGCTGTCGGCGACGGTGGCCATATCGGCACCAATCAGCGCGGCGAGTTCCTCGATGCTGTCGGCCCGTTTTAGAATTCCGTTGCCGACCTCCTTGAGGTTGTCGTCGCTCCACTCATAGGGTTCGACCGTGCGGTCGTTCAGCACGGTCTGACCGAGCGGGTAGAGCTTGCGGCCCTCTTCATCGACCACGAGGAAGGCCGGGATGCGCGGGAAGCGCTGGGTCTGCGCGTCATACTGGTCGAGCGGGCGATGGCCGGTGTCCTGCAGATAGGGCTGGTACTCGTTCATGAAGCGCCGGCCCTGACGGTCGAGCACGATCCAGGACATGCGGACATCCGGCTCTTTCACGCCGGGCGTCCAGTCCGGCACCTTCTTGACGCGCAAGCCGTAGGGATAGGCCGGGTCGGGGTGGCGGAAGCCGTAGGAGCCGTGGAAGTGCCACATGTGCCAGAGGTCGGCCCCGGCCGCCTGCGCCATGCGGATGCCGTCGCCGGTATTGCCGGTTGTCGCGACGGGCAGCACCGGACGGATCTGCCAGTATTTGCGCTGAAGTTCCGGTGAAGCCTCGAAGCCGCCCGAGGCGAGGATGACGCCGCGCCGGGCGGCGATGCGCTTCACCTGCCCGCCAGCACGCACCTCGGCGCCGAGCACGGTGCCGTCCGCGCCGAGGATCAGCTTTTCTGCCGCCGTGTTCAGGCGCACCTCGATGCCGCGGGAGCGGACATTGTCATGCACCAGCTTGAACACGTTAGGCCCGCGCAGCCGGCCGCGCACCTGCGGGTATTCGGCGCGCGCGTCGAAGTCTGGGATGGAGAGCACCTCCACCGTGCCGAAGCCGTCATAGCCGGGGAACGGGTAGTTGGCCGGGCGCCGATGCACGGCGATCTCCGCGCCATTCACCTTGGCGAGGTCGCGGAAATAGCCTTCCAGACCGGCCATACCCTGCGCCACCGCGGCGAGCACATCATCCGGCACGTCCGGCCCGACCGTCTCTCGCAGATAGCTGCGCGCGCCCGCCGGCTCGACGATGGTGCGAATGCCGCCGCCGGCGCAGATCGAGATGCCGCCCGGATCGGGCTGCTTTTCGATCAGCAGCACGCGCGCGCCGGCATCATGCGCCGCAATGGCCGACGCGCCGCCGGAGAAGCCAAAGCCGACGACGAGGACGTCCCAGACCTCGTCGAAGCGGTCGGGAGAGAGAGGGGGCAGGCTCATGGCGTGTCTCGGCTAGCTTATGGTGGCCGTCTTCCGGACCGTGAATAGGCGGATGAAGGCGAGCATCGAGAGGCTGACCACGACGATGATCACCGCCAGCGCGGCGGCGAGTTCGACCGCCCCGTCCTCGATGAACTGGAGCACCACGGTGGGCATCACCTGGGTGTCCGACTGGGCGAGGATCGCCGACATGGAGAGCTCGCGCAGGCTGAGCGAGAAGACGAGCACCCAGGCGATGCCGACCGAGCCGCGCACCAGCGGGAAGGTCACGTCCTTGATCGAGCGCAGCCAGCCCGCGCCGGAGATGCGCGCGGCCTCCTCCAGATCGGTGGAGAGCTGCTGGATGCCGTTGCGCACCAGCACGAAGGCGATGGGGAGCAGCTTGCCGGCGTAGGCGATGAGGATGAGCGTCAACGTGCCGTAGAACAGGTCGACATAGCCCATCAGGATTCCCACCGCATAAGCGATGGAGGGGAAGCCATAGGCGATCATCACGAGGAAGCTGATCAGCTCCCGGCCGAAGAAGCGGAAGCGCTCCACCACCCAGCCAAGAACGAGTCCGAGCGTCGCGCACACCGTCGCGGCGGCCAGCGCCAGCAGCATGGAATGCAGGATCGAGGCGCGGGCCGCGAAATTCTCGTCGACGATCAGCTCGTAATGCTTGCCGACGAGGTTCGCCAGGTTGACCGGCGCGCCGAAGGAGGACAGCACCGACAGCAGCACCAGCGCGCCTACCGGCAGGATGGCGGTGACCAGCGCCACCGCGAGGCAGAAACCGCCGGCCAGCCAGCGCCAGCGGCCGAGCTTGACGATCTGCTCCGGCGTCGCCTTGCCGGTGAGGGTGCGGAAATTCTCCGCCCGCACCGCGTATTTCTGAATTAGCAGGCTGATGGCGGTGAAGATCAGGATCGGCATCGCCACCGCCGCCGCATAGTTGAACTGCGGCGGGAATTTCAGCAGGTCGTAGATCTTGGTGGTGATGACCGAGAAATTGGCCATCGTGCCGATCGCCGCCGGTGCGCCGAAGGAGGAGAGCGCGTCCAGCATCACCAGGATGACGGCGGACAGGATCGCCGGGCGCACCATGGGCAGGGTGATGGTGAACGTGGTGCGC